>JBAQFY010000261.1:0-4428 GCA_049287505.1 Sedimentisphaerales bacterium
GTGACTGTCGCGTCCAGATTCCCGGTCCTGAGACCCCCTTCCAGCCAGGTTACTACATCCGCGCCGGCGTCCACTTTGGGAGCCATATTATCTGCAAAAAAACTAAAGATAGGACCAACGACCGGAAAGGCAGCGGTGCTGTCAACATAGGTATCGACTGCCCAATAGTACCGCGTCTTTGGTTTAGTTTGCACGATGACGGAAGTTACGTTCTGCTTGCTGACAACCCGGATGGCTGCCGGGTCGGTAAATTGTTCCAGCAACGTCAAGTTATCGGTAAAATAGACGTCAACAGGTACCGGCTCACCGGGCACACACGGGTCAGGCAAAGTCCAGTTCAGCTCCAGCTCGCCGGGTGATACTGAACCACCGTCGGCCGGATTCGGATTAAGCAGTGAGATAGCCGTCAACGTAGTTTTGCCTTCATTCGTGACGTTATAATCCAGGTGCAGCGTGCCTTGGCCGTCATAGGCGGTAATCCAGCCGTTGTCGATGTAGGTTTGAATTGTCGTGGTATCATTACCGTAAAGGATCAGTGTGCCCACGGTAATATCCATTGAGCCGGAGGCGGAGGTTATGCGGAGATTGGATGCACTGATAGTGCCGCCGTAGAGGCTCACCGAGCCGGTGCCGGTCTGGCCGGGTACTACCAGGTTGTCACTTAGCTCGATGGTACCGCCTGTCATATTAAGCGTGCCGATGCCGCTCCAGCCGATCTGCAATGACCCGGTGGAAAATAAGCCGCCGCTCATATTCAGGATGCCGTGGCCGGAGGAATTATCCACACCGACGTAGGCCCCACTTGCCGAAAGTGATCCGCCGCTGATATCCAGGTTTGTGGTGACGCTGGAATTGCCGACCCTCAGTGTTTCACATTGGGCGGTAATGCCGTCCTGAATCTCGCAATGCGTGTTATCCGGGTCGTCGATTGAAACCGGATCAATGCTGGTTGGGACGGTATCGGGACTCCAGTTTTTTGTTGTGCTCCAGAGCTGGTCGGCCCCGCCTTCGTCCCAGTATATAATCGCCGAGGCACTGTCGAACAGAACCAGCGGTAGCACAAGAGCAATCAAACATGTAATTTTCTTAAACATTGTGTTTCTCCTTCGAAATCGTTGTTCAGTTTTCGTAACAAGGGAAATTAGAAATAACAATTTTTAGACGTGATAGCCATCCTTCACCCCGACCCGCCTTTGCCGCAAGGCATCCGCCGCAAGGCGTCCCTTTCGGGACTGCGGACGACGGGTGGGGTTCAAACAAAAGGTTAAAATAATGATTGTTGTGCTTTGGCCACACACCAAAACACCGTTGTCCTCGACAAGCAGCCAGCCCTCTACCTCTGCTTGTCTCAAACACCTCTGCCTGCGAAACCGACAGGCGCAGGCAGCTTCAAATAAAACAAACGATAATAATTTTCGCTCTCGCTACATTTTATCTATATCTGCCCAGGATATTTTCTGACTTGACATTACCTCCTTCCTTCAAAAGCCCAATATGAGCAGTTAATTGACGCGTTTAAATTTTAACACCGGTGCACAAAGTTGCTATAAAACAATTTGCTCTTTGCTCATCCACTATCTCATATTTACCAAATTAGCCGCTCCCGGTCAAGGACAATCTCTGGATTGTGCAGAAAATACGGCGAGGGTAGAAGGGTATTGCAAATAATTTTAATCAGGAGAATATTATGGAAAAGGAAAGCTTAATCTCTCGAAGGAACTTTTTAAAGGGAACCGTTGCCGATACAGAAAAAATCACAACATTGCTGCTCTTATACATCATGGCGTGCATTTCGCTCTCAGGTGTAACGCAAAGCTCAATAAATCCGGACCTTGAGGACACGTGCAATCAAAAGGACAATCTACACGGAGTTATTCCCCAGCCAGTTGTCCGTATAACAATATGAGCCAGGGCGTTTGATACACGGTACGTGTTTAGCCATGTGTGGCTTAAATGGCCATCCCCAAGCTTGGTCTCCGCTTTGCTGGAGTCCTGCGCTTGAGGCTGCCACACATTCTTTAATAATTTTATTGGGTGGCAGCCTCAAAGCCGAAGGCTTTGGGGATGGTTTTCCCCTGGCTAAACACATACGATATGCGTATCACGTATCAAACGCCCTGGTAAGCTCAAATCGATAGTGATTTCTGTCAATCTACTTTGAACCACTCTTCAGTCAGTGAATTATCCTTCAGCCAGTTTTCCTCCAGCAATGCCATATCAGCTTCATCGACCCGGCAGTCCCCATTGAGGTCCCCTACCAGGGGCACATAGTCCGGCAGTGACCTGGCTGCCTGGCAACTGTCGTTATACACTTTGATAGTAACCGTGTCCGAACTGGAGTATTCACCATCAAAGGCCTCCAGCTTCAAGACATACTCGCCCAGGGCTGTTAGGGTAATACCCGTATCCTCGGCAGTCGCTGTCTCTATAACAGCAGCCCCTTCATTGGGCTCACTAACAACCGTCCACTGCACGGTATAGGGACTTATCGCACCATCGTCAGTGACTGTCGCGTCCAGATTCCCGGTCCTGAGACCCCCTTCCAGCCAGGTTACTACATCCGCGCCGGCGTCCACTTTGGGAGCCATATTATCTGCAACAAAGCTAAAGATAGGACCAACGACCGGAAAGGCAGCGGTGCTGTCAACATAAGTATCGACTGCCCAATAGTACCGCGTCTTTGGTTTAGTTTGCACGACAACGGAAGTTACGTTCTGCTTGTTTACAACCCGGATGGCTGCCGGGTCGGTAAACTGTTCCAGCAATGTCAAGTTGTCGGTAAAATAGACGTCAACAGGTACCGGCTCACCGGGCACACACGGGTCAGGCAAAGTCCAGCTCAACTCTACGTTGCCTGCTGATGAAAGGCCGTCATCTGCCGGGAGGGGCTTAAGAGGATGAACACCCCTTACCGTTAGCCTGCCCGGTGTTTCATTGGGGTCAATGACAACCTCGCCAATTCCGCCGTATGCCTTGATAATACCGTCGCCAATAGCCCTGTTGAGATAGTCTTTATTTTGCGTCGTATCCCGAAGTGTCATGGCACCGCCCCGGAAATCTATGCTGGCCTCGGAAGTATATAGATTCAGACTCTGCGCATCAGTCCCCGCGAGGAGGTTCAGTGAGCCGCCTTCCAGTGTGACAACGCCGGTACCCCCAGGCTCCTGACCGACCCCGAAGGTTTGAGTGTGTATGTTGACCGTTCCACCTTCATATACGCTCAGGAATCCTTCCCCCCTGAAGCCCACATAGAAACGCACCATGCAATTCAGCACCCCGCCATCATACACCTCTACATGACCGGCATCAGGACCCACATTGCCTGCGTTATAGCCCAGTATGAACCAATCGCGGACCGTTAGGTTTCCTCCATCGACTATTTTCAATGGACCTCCGGCGAGGTCTATCTGCCACGCACCGGCATCCGCAATATCAACTATGCACTCGCCGGGGCCGTTAAAAAAAGCCTTAATATCGGGCGAGGGCAATGTCTCACCCGACCAATTAGTAGCATCGCTCCATTTGCCGCTTTTCGTCTCCATCCATGTCGTTGACGATTGGGCGCCAAGGGTGCCGGCCAAACACAAAACAATACCTGCACACAACACAGCTCGAGCTCTCATAATACATCCTCCAACAAAAAAGGTTACAATAACAACTACTGTGCTTTAGCCACGCACCAAAACACCATTGTCCTGAATCAACGCTACTTTTTAGGTCTTGACCCTACCTCTTTCCTTCAAGAATCTAATTTGAAATGTAACAATCCTGCTCCTCCGAAAGGAGCCCCGAGGACTGCAGGCGAAAGCTTACGCTATTGCTCTGTCCCTTAGGCCGTATAACTCCTCCCTTCAGGAAAAACTGCAAAACGCCATTAACTCAGAAAACCCAAATCACAAAACCTTGTCTTGTTTACTTATACCAAATCAGCTGCCCCTTCGTCAAGGCAAATTATTTAAATCGGTCTCGGTGTCGAAAGAACCATCGCCTGGCTGACCGCCTAAAAAACACATCCGACAGTGCATACCCTCCCCGAGAATGATGGACAAGGTTTACATTTGACGGCGATGTTTCATCCGGCCACACTGGAATTTGAAGGGAGTTTTGTGGAGTGGCACGACCTCTTATCCCAATTCTATTTATTGATTGCCGATTACTCCACAGGACGCCTTACGGCGCTGACTCTGTCATTCCTGCGAAACTTGTCCTGAGCAGAGTCGAAGGAGCAGGAATCCAGTCCTTCCCATTTTGTATAATGTATAATTTTTTTCGGCAATTTTTAACTATAATTGGTATTAGTCTCGCGGCCAAAGCAGACAAGAGAAATATTTACGATACATAAAAAATAAGAGCCGGGGCGTTTGATATACGTATCAAACGCCCCGGTAAGCTCAATTCAACAGTGACCCCAGTTAATCGACCTTAAAC
>JBAQFY010000262.1:0-4198 GCA_049287505.1 Sedimentisphaerales bacterium
CACATATTCACGCACCATTCTGTGCTTAATTTTATCGGGGTAGTACCGGAATGTAAAGGACGAAAAGTCAGCAATCAAAAGGCTGAATATAAAATGAGCAAGAAAAATTGTTCAAAATTTAATACAAGACCCTTGCAATCATGTCGATAAATTAGATAAAATGGCTGGTTTGTGTAAACATTGATAAGTAGCTTAGTGTAGTAGGTGTAACAAATATGATTCTGACACAAATATTGCAACCAAACTGCGTTAAAGTGCCGGTAGAAAACAAAGACAAGGAAGCAGTCATAACCGAACTTGTGGATTTGCTCGACACGAACGGATTATTGTTAGACAGAGATGTGACCCTGGACGCGGTCCTGACACGTGAACGAACACGAAGCACCGGAACGGGCGCTGGAATAGCCATCCCTCACGGCAAATGCAATGCCGTTAAGGACCTCGTTATGGCGATTGGAATCGCACATGAGCCTATCGAGTTTGAAAGCGTCGATGGAAAACCGGTAACAATTGTCATTCTGCTGGTCTCGCCTGCCGACCAGACCGGCCCACATATTCAGGCATTGGCCAGCATAAGCAGACTGATGCTGAATGAAGAATTCAAACAAAAGCTTGAACAAGCCGCCTCCGCTGAGGAGGTTTACGAGCTTCTGAACGATACAGAGAACGGAGTGAGCTAAAGTGTCTAAAGTTAAAAGTGCCTAAAGTTCCTAAAGTTAAAAGAATGAATAATGAATATCGAACAAGGAATTCCGAATTTCGAAGTTGGCCATTCAATATTCGACATTGGATATTCTATATTCTTTTTACAAACTTCAGGCACTTTAGTTCACTTTAGCTCACTTCAGGCACTCCAAACTTTAATTTGTTGTTTCCCACAGGATGAGGCCCATTTCATAAGGATTAACCAGGTCGTTGTGCATAGGCAAAACTCTGACAGCCACGCCGTGTTGGCCTGTGCTTCTACAAGGCATCGAGCCAGCAAACCAATGTTCGCCTTGCTGCTCGGCCGCTTCTTTATAATCCATTCTCACAGCGGAGCCTCGCCTGATATTACCCGAGGTATCAACAGGACCATGATAAAGCTCAACTGAAATATCACCTGGGCTCATCCTGCCGAGCTTAACCAAGGCCCTAACGCATAACTGTGAGCCAACTTTTAATTGGGGCTGTTTGGGATTTAGCTGTTCGTTACCATTGCCGTTGTGAACTTCCACTACCACATCTTTGACCGCAAACTCAGGCCAGGCTTCTCTCATCTGGGCCTTCCACTTTGAGAACTCCCTGGCTCTGCTGCAATCTGTCGCAGTCAGATAGTTGTATTTTGCCAGAGCAGGATTATAGAACCTGCGCATATAGTCAGCAACCATTCTGTGCGTATTGAACCGTGGCGCTATCCACTTGATAGAATTTTTTACTCTGCGTATCCAGGCCCGGGGCAAATTGTCAGCCGAGCGGGTGTAAAACAGCGGAATAACTTCATTTTCCAAAATATTATAAATAGCCAGTGACTCAAACGTATCTCGATAACCCTCATCCTTAAAGCTCTGGCCTGCGCCAATGGCCCAGCCCCCCTCAGGCGTGTAACCCTCGCACCACCAGCCGTCTAAAGTGCTCATATTCAGCGCACCATTGACTGCTACTTTCATACCACTTGTTCCGCTGGCCTCCATCGGTCTTCGTGGATTGTTAAGCCAGAGGTCAACACCGCAAAGCAAAATCCTTGCCATATCAATATCGTAGTTTTCCAAAAATACCAGGCGGCGTACGACGTTTTGCTGGTTTGCAAATTGAACAATCTGACGTATAATGTCCTTGCCTTCCGAGTCCTTTGGATGAGCCTTACCCGCAAAAATAATTTGAATAGGCCGTTCGGGGTCGGTAAGCAGCTTTACAAATCGCTTCGGGTCTCTAAGCAGCAGATTGCCCCTTTTATAGCTGGCAAATCTTCTGGCAAAACCGACTGTCAGTACCTCAGTATCGAGAATCTCCTCGGCATGGTTCATTTCGGTGTGGTAAGTGCCTCTGCGTTCCATCTGAGCCTTAAGTCGGTTGCGCGCAAAAACAATTAACTGCTCTTTACATCGCTGATGTATTTGCCAGAACTCCTCATCAGGAATTTGCTCGACGTTATTCCAGAGCTGCTTATCCATAGATTCATCAGCCCAATTCGGACCAAGATACCTTTCATACAAAGAGTTCATCTCACCTGACAACCAGTTTTTGATGTGAATACCGTTCGAAATTGGTATTATAGGCACCTCATCGAGGGGAAGTCCCGGCCAAATGCTGCCCCATATACCACGTGATATATGACTATGCAATTTACTTACGGCATTCGTATAACCGCTCAAGCGTAAGGCCAAAATTGTCATTTTAAATGTCTCATTATCATCGTCAGGAAGTATCCTTCCCAACGACAAAAACCGCTTCTTATTTATGCCGAGCTTTGGGAAATAACCACCGAAATATTTATCCATTAACGCCACATAAAATTCGTCAAGCCCGGCTCTAACAGATGTATGCATCGTAAAAACATTGCCGGCTTTTGTTGCTTCCACCGCCTCGTCAAAAGTCATATTTTTTACGGTTCGCAATTCACGGATTCGCTCTAATGCCATAAAAGCGGCGTGCCCTTCGTTCATATGACAAACGGTTGGCGTGATATCCATCGCGGACAGAGCCTTTAAGCCGCCGATTCCCAACATAATCTCCTGGCGAATTCGCAGCTCGCGGTCGCCGCCATATAGACTGCAGGTAATCATCCGGTCCCCCGAGGAGTTCGCAGGAACATTCGTATCCAGTAGATATAATTTCACTCTGCCAACGGAAACACACCAAACTTGTGCCACTACACACCTGCCTGGATACTCAACGCTGATTGTTAAGGGCCGACCGCTTTCCTTGCGAACAAGCTCTATTGGCATACTATAGAAATCATTCTCTATATATTCCTCCCGCTGCTCACCCTCGACGCTCAAATACTGGCGGAAATAACCCGTCTGATACAAAAGACCAACGCCCACTAATGGAACACCGAGGTCAGAAGCACTTTTCAGATGATCTCCCGCCAGGACTCCTAAGCCACCTGCATAAATCGGCAAACATTCATGAATGCCAAACTCTGCACTAAAATAGGCAATAATTGGTTTGGTGGATTCTGAACAAACCTTTTCATACCAGGTCGGTCTATTAAGATATGCTTTGAGCTTTTCGGCGGCGTTCTGCAACTGGCCCAAAAAGCCCTGATTTTCAGCCAGTTTCTCCAATTTTTCCTGCGAAATAGTGCCAAGCAGTTTGACTGGATTGTGGCCGCAAGCCGACCATAAATCACTATCAACCCGTTTGAATAATTCTACAGACTCAGGGTTCCAGCACCAAAACATATTCTTAGCGATAACCTCAAGGTTCTTTATAGGCTCGGGTAACGCCGGCAAAACTGTGAAGCTTCTGACTCCTGGCATTCTTAGCTCTCCACCATGTAACTCTATAACAAGCCCTAATAATTTAGGTCAAATAGGGATTCTCCATTCGTTTCCGTTTAACTTTAATCGACAAATATATTGATTATCTTAACCCGAAAAACCAAAGCAAATGGCAAGTTTGTCAAATTTGAAATGTCCGATATATACCCCAATTGACGGAAAAAACAAAAAAAGGCCTGAACAAACAGGCCTTTTATCTTAGTTGCGTGGCCCTCCTCCACGGGTGCCGTAAGAAAGCGTTCGAAAAGAACCCATTACTTCCAAGTGGGCAATCGTTGCTTGTGTCCGAAAGTCCTATCGGGTAGGCATTTCCGATCCATCAAGACCTGATTTCCCTGAGTACGGGTATCGGTTCTTTCAAACACCTGCTTCCTATACGAACACCGCAGGGGTTAGCCCGCAACTTTATTTTTACCAGATTCCAAACAAAAAGTCAATAAAATACCAATAATATTCAGGCGAATAATTAAATTCTTAAACCTTTCTATCTTTAGTTTTTTCGGCTTTTGGCCCCTTTTTTCTAAAGATAAATTCAAACTTAAAATTAAAATAGCCACGTTCGGTGTTTGCGGCTAACCAAGAACTTATACCAATTGCATTTAATTACTGCGCTCCTTGTGTTTAGCACAAAAGGGTGGCAGCCTCAAGCGCAGCTTGGGGATGGCTCGCTGCTCTTTATATAAAGCGCAGCTTTTAATTACAATTGGTATAAG
>JBAQFY010000263.1:0-14844 GCA_049287505.1 Sedimentisphaerales bacterium
AGACGGGACGGGGCGAGCAAAGCACAATGGTTAGGTTTACAGGTTCCAGTCTTTGGAGCCTTTTACGAATTTATTCTGCAGGATTATGCCTACCACCGTCGGCACAATCAGGGCAACGGGCAGAAACCATTTTTCTTCACATACAAGCTGTTCTATTTGCCCGGTAGTATTCAGGTAAAGATGCAAAAGCGCGAGGACTCCCACCACCATCAATGCACTGCCGCCCAAGCTTGAAAACAGCACTACAGCAACTTTAAAAACGATAAATGAAATCATACCTCCCGCAACCATCCCAATAAGTGCGCCGGCCCAGATGTACCTCTCAGGCAATCCGCAAGCGTACCATATTCCCGAAGTGAGTATTCCGCCTGCAGCCGCACCTAAAATGCAAACAGACCATCGCATCAGCGGAATGGAAAGAACCGCCAGCAGGCACATGCCGACCAATCCACCGATGAGCTGACTATCCAGGCCTTCAATTATGTTTGTTACAGCTACGCCCAGGAGCAGGCCCAACAGGGCAAAGCTGATTACGACCAATATTTTGAAGACTCGCCAGCCGTAGAAAAGACAAACTGCACCGAAAGATATAAAAGTTACCGCTTCAATCGGATTGAGAGAAGTAATATATTCCCAAAAGGACACGATTGGTACAACTGCTTCTCTGGCGGCCTCCGGGCCGGAAGTTTCAACTGCCTGTGCAAGGATGGTAACACAATCCATTATCTTTCTCCTTAAATTTTATTTTAGCTGGTTTTTTTACAAAACGCTGGAGCTGTTACGATGTCCGCCAACTTCCCTTCGTTCGGTCGGGTTCTTCCTTATTCTTACCAATTCGTCTTTTTCGTGCCGAGTGTGTTTCTGGATGTTTACAAAGTATTAGCTGCTCAATCGTGCCGAAAGCCGTCATTGCTATAAAGACAGAGGCATAATATGATGACTTACTGCAAATGATGCTGACAGGCACAGCCCCTTTATACGACAACAGCAAAATCATTCCGGCGAAAATAAGCAGGCTTCCCAGAATCGAACAGCACAAAGCCATAGCAAAGCGCCACAGGGAAAATCCCGCCACTATAAAAATTAGTGCCAACACCATTATTATCGCCCAGTGATACACCGGCATCTGTAAACCAGCGTGTTTTATCCTTTGGCCGGCATCGATTATATAAGCTTTCATTTTTTCCGCACTTTCGCGAACGCTGTTAGCCTGGCCCTGAGCTAACATATCGCCCGGCCTTATTGTAGCTGTTTGTTGTGAATTTTCAATGTAGGGCCCGGCTAAAACGACAAAGGCAAAGGCCGCAGCTAATGCGGCTGTAAGTATCGCGATAAATACCCTATCAAGTATTGCTGCGATACCTGCAGCAACAGCCGCCGAGAAAACTACCGAGATCAGGTTTTGGCCGATTATAAAAAATCCACAAACAGCTCCGGTAATCGCGCCCGCGGCAGGGAGTAAAAGTTTTCTAAAGCCCAGGCCGCCGAGCCAGATAAATAGCCCTACTAAAACAGCCGCCAGGCCAGGCCCGACCAAAACTACAGGGCTGAGTCCTACCGTTCCACCAATGGCGGATTCTAAATCTCTTAAAATTTGAAGCATAGCGTTCTTTTAAGCAGCGCGAACTTATTGCCTGTCCCCGTGAAAACGGGGGTTCGTTTATTTCTTATTTATCGGCCTATTTGCACAATTTTCGTTAAATCGTTGCCTGTGTGCGAGATATTAGGCAAAAAAAGACTGGTTTTGGGCGATTACAGCGTGATTAATGCGGATGAGAGGAGTCGAACCTCCACGAGCCGAAGCCCACAGGCACCTGAAGCCTGCGCGTCTGCCAATTCCGCCACATCCGCAAGGTTCTCATTTGTACACTTTCCACAGAACAAGACCCAGGCAAGACCAATATTAAGGGTTCCTGCGGTTTCGTCAAGGATTTTCGTGTAAAACCCGTTAGAAATTACTTCCCAGAATGGACTGTCAGGTTTTCAGCCCCGATTTCTCCCGAAGGGATGCCCTTTGGTCATAACGGGTCTCACGCCTAATTGGTGCCGGATAAGGTTGCCAAACCGTCCTATAAACCATAAAAGGCTTTACAAAAGCAGCTTCGATTCTCGATACTCGATACTTGATTCTCGACGAGCATCGAGCATCCGGCATCGAGCATCGAGCAGGCTAACGCTTTTATGAACAAGGGCTTACGTTGCATTTTAAAATCGTGGGCATCCCGCCTGAAAGCAAGGAAGCCCGATGTTTTGTATCGTTGAATTATAAGATAGGAGCTAAATTACTTCCGCAGATTGTCCGAAAAAGTATGTCAGCAAGTATTTACTGCCAAGAAACAGAACAAAGTGCCTAAAGTGAGCTAAAGTGCCTAAAGTGAGCTAAAATGCTTAAAGTGAGCTAAAATGCCTAAAGTGAGCTAAAATGCTTAAAGTGAGCTAAAATAAGCTCTAAACTTTAAACACTCCAAACTTTAGCGGAGGTAATATTAATCGGATGGGCTCGACACAAAGCATCTCCAAGATTTTTGGTTCAACACAAACCATCCCCGATATTCCTGAAGTGGAAGCCAATCTTCCTTTCGGCGAATTGCTTGTTTCCAAAGGTCTGTTAAGCCGCGAAGAATTGGAGAAAGTTCTGAACGAGCAAAGCAAGCAAGGCGGTCGGCTGGGTGAGGTGCTGCTTCGACTTGAGAAGCTAAATAATGAGGATGTTACTCTCGCGCTGGCTGAGCATCTCTCGATGGATTATATCCGTTTAGACGATACGAGCAAGATAGACAAGATAGATATGGATATCGCCCGCAAGCTGCCTGAGAGTATCGCCAAGCGATTCTGCCTTGTGGCTATAGGTGAGGCTGACGACAAAGTTGTCGTTGCGATGGCCGACCCGCTCAACGTTATCGCTATAGACACAATCGCCCTGAAAATGAAGCGTCAGATTAAGCCTGCGATTAGCTCTCCTCGTGAAATTCGCCGGGCGATAGAGCTGATTTATCACGGTTCGGACGTTGAAGAACAACAGCTTCGCAGCCTGGTAGAAGGCGAAGGTGACAAAGAAAGTATACTTTCAGAAGAAGGCGAGGAGCCGGATATAAGTGGCGAGGCAGATGCAAACAAAGCACCTGTGATTCGGTTCGTTGACCTGCTCCTGAGCCAGGCGGTCAAAAGCAGAGCAAGTGACATTCATATAGAGCCTCAGGAAAAAACGATGATGGTTCGCATGCGAATTGACGGTATGCTCCGTGATATGGTACCGCCGGCCAAAAAGATGCAGGCAGCGGTAATCGCCAGAATTAAGATAGTCGCCCGGATGGATATCGCCGAGCGCAGGCTTCCCCAGGACGGCCGATTCAAAGTCAAGACATCCGGTCGAGATATAGACGTTCGAGTATCGGTCATCCCGACAATATATGGGGAAAAGGTCGTGATGCGAATCCTGGATGCATCGGCTGTAAAGCACGACATAGCAGAACTTGGGCTTGAGCCTAAACTTCTCGAAGAGTTTAAAGAGATGCTGGCACGACCCCATGGAATAATGATTGTTACCGGGCCGACCGGCAGCGGTAAAAGCACCACGCTATACTCGGCTCTGAATTACGTCAAGGACCCGACGAAAAATATTACAACGGTCGAGGACCCTGTCGAATACCGTCTGGCCGGAATTAACCAGATTCAGGTTAAGCCGGAAATTGAGCTGGATTTTGCAAAGTGCCTGCGAGCAATTTTGAGACAGGACCCCGACATAATTCTAATAGGTGAGATTCGGGACAAGGAAACGGTCGAAATTGCAATAAAGGCATCATTGACAGGGCATCTTGTTTTGAGCACGTTTCATACCAACGATGCACCCAGTGCGATAAGCAGATTGCTCTATATGGGGATTGAGCGGTATCTGCTGGCTTCTTCGCTGAATTTAATTATTGCCCAGCGATTGGTTAGAAAAATCTGTGAGCACTGCAAAGAACCTATAACCTTAAGTGAGGAAGTCCTTAAGCGTATGAGGATTGACCCCAAGCAAAGCAAGGATACAGCCTTCTACCACGGTCAAGGCTGTGCAGCATGCGGAGGAACAGGTTATCTGGGCAGATTGCCCATATTTGAGTTTTTGGTTATAGATGATGCTATCAGCGAGTTGATAATTACAAATGCCAGCGAGGCGAAGATAAGAGAAGCATCACGTCAAAAAGGCTATGGTGGTTTACTTGAAAGCGGTGTAAATAAGGCATTGGCGGGTCTAACAACCGCCGAAGAAATCATTAGTGTAGCTTTTACCGGACGAGTTTAGTATCAGGAGATTGTTATCGGCGGCGAGGGTCTTTTAGAGGAGGTTTGCAGGTCTTTTTTTCCTTAGTATATAACATAAAACGGCCCGGCTTTACAGATAACGTTCTGTCCAGGCTTTGTAAAAATACCATGGGATTTTCGTTAAACTCGATGTTTTGAGACACCGATAAAATATAGCCGTGAGATGGTAAGAAATTTGCGCCCTTGCTGCACGGGTGCGATAGTGACTTTCCTGACTTAGATAAGGAACAGAGACCGCCGAATAGCCGGATGTACTTTTGAGAAGGTTCGATAAATGAAAAGCTACAAATATGTCGCTCGAGATTCAGCAGGGACACAGAAGAAAGGTCTTGTGCAGGCAGCTTCCTCAACTGACGTGCTTAGTCATCTTCGAGAGCAAGGGCTTACGCCTATTTCTATCGATGAGACATCCGCAGGACCCTCAAAAAGCCGGCAAGTAAAACAGCGCAAACGCATCAAATCAGCGGAGCTTGCAGCGCTTTGTTGGCAGTTGTCCACAATGATCGAGGGAGGAATTCCTATTACGGTAGCTTTAGACACGATTGCCGAAGACGCAGAAAATTCACATCTTGGGCCGATTCTGCAGAGTATTTCGGACAAGGTGAAGAAAGGTCAGTCTTTCTCGGACGGTATTGCGGAATTTCCCAAGGTTTTCAACAAATTGTCTTGCGCCCTGATTATAGCCGGTGAAATCGGCGGCAATCTGGGAGGCGCGCTGGGTAAGCTGGCAGAGTATTTTGACAACCGTGATAAACTGGGCAAAAAGATTAAAGGGGCAACGGCTTATCCCATCTTTGTAATATCTTTTATTACCCTGATAGTGATATTTATAATGGCTTTTATTGTCCCGCGGTTCAAGTCGATATTTGACCAGCTCGGGGGGGAGCTGCCGGCCTTTACACGGGGATTTATGGGCTTTTACGATATTCTCCGCCACAATATTATCTACATGATCGGTTTTGTTGTTGTCCTGATAATTCTCGGTGTTTTCTTCAACAAGACCAAAAAAGGACATTATTTTTTTAGCAGAGCTGTTCTGAACATACCTCTGCTTGGCAAGGTATTCAGTCAGGCCTTCGTTGCAACATTTTGCAAAACAATGTCAACTTTATTGTCTTCGGGTGTTTCCGTGCTTGAGGTGTTTGATGTTCTCAGCGGGATGACTGCTAACGATATTATGAAGTCAGCGATAGTACGAGCCAGAGAAAATATTGTCGAAGGCTCAAACATCTCTTTGAGTATGGCGTCATCGGGCTTTTTCCCCAATATGGTTATCAA
Source organism: Sedimentisphaerales bacterium (assembly GCA_049287505.1). GTDB lineage: Bacteria > Planctomycetota > Phycisphaerae > Sedimentisphaerales > Anaerobacaceae > NIOZ-UU13. The sequence goes on from JBAQFY010000263.1 coordinate 5,584, forward strand.
AATGATACAGGTCGGGGAAGAAAGCGGGTCTTTGCCCATAGTGCTCGGAAAGACCAGCGAGCATTATGAACGAAGAATCGATTCCACGGTAACCACTTTGACGACCCTGCTTGAGCCAATAATGATTGTATCGGTTGGTGCCGTTGTAGCAGTGGTAGTTATTGCGCTGTACCTGCCGATTTTCTCAATGTCGGAGGTGTCAGGATAGTACAATCCCGGGGTCCGGAAAAGAAGCCGGCCGCGCTATGGGATTCAACCCGTTAGATAAAATATATCTCGCGGGTTAAATTTGCTTTTTTGGTTTTTTGTGCTATACTTTTAATAGCGAATATTGTGGGGGAAGAGCGTTGCATACCTGGTATTATGCTTCCAGCCCTTAACGAGATAAGCATTAAAAAAACTCGAAAAACTCATATAGTTGTTAGTGATTTTAGTCGATAGAGGATTGGACGTGTGTATTGCGTAATGAGTATCACACAAAGGAATAACGCAATACAAAAATCATAAGCAGGAAGTGATGTAATTTTCAAAACATTTTTTAGGAGATTGAAGATGAGAAACAAAAGAGAGAGAAGGGGCTTCACGCTGATTGAGCTGATGGTTGTCATCTTGATCGTCGGAATTTTAGCTGCGGTGGCGATTCCACTTATGCGAGGCCGAATCGACTCAGCGAAGTGGTCGGAAGGAAAGGCGATGATGGGTACCATAGCGACTGCGCTACGTGCCTATGGTGCTGAGAAAGGTGATGCAGGCACATGGCCACCATCATTGACTCAGTTGGGATTCGTGGCTGGCGACTTAACAGGTACGTACTTCGTGGACGCCGACTTTACTTGGACCAATGCAGCTTACAGCTCATTGGTTACCCCGTCCTTGACATATACAATTTCTTGTACGCCAAGTACTACCACATTGGTTCCTGCTACAGTTACGCTGACTCATCTCGGTGTTTGGAGTCCGTAAAAGGGAGGCCTAATGATGGCCCACAAAGCCCCCCTCTATTCCTCTATTTATCAAACGGGGTGGGGTTGTGGGATATGTTCGCCAAGGAGCAGATAAGGCGTGGAGTTGGCTCGGCTTAACACTCATTGAGCTATAATGGTGGCTATGGCTGTGATGCCATAGCCACCTTTGCGCACATCAAGCTTAATTATTACCATTGTGCGGATATACCCAAAGTAGCACATTTGTAAATCACTCCTTGCTGCCTGCTTTGTAGGAGTTTGAAGATGGGAAAGAAGGGAGATAGAAGTGGCTTCACACTCGTCGAGCTGATGACCGTCATTATGATTGTCGCCATCTTAGTTGCAGTGGTGGTTCCACTTATGCGAGGCCGAATCGACGCAGCGAAGTGGTCGGAAGGAAGGGCGATGATGGGTACCATAGCGACAGCGCTACGTGCCTATGGTGCTGAGAAAGGTGATGCCGGCACATGGCCACCAACATTGACTCAGTTGGGATTCGTGGCCGGCGACTTAACAGGTACGTACTTCGATGATGCCAACTTTACTTGGTCTGCAGATTACGACTCAACGGTTACCCCGTCCCTGACATATACAATTTCTTGTACGCCAGTTCGTACCACATTGGTTCCTGGTACAGTTACGCTGAGTCATCTCGGTTTTTGGACTCCGTAAAAGAGGCCTAATGATGGCCAAAAGCCCCCCTCTATTCCTCTTATTTATCCCACGGGGTGGTTGTTGGATATATTCGCCAAGGAGCAGATAAGGCGCGGAGGCGGCTCGGCTTAACGCTCATTGAGCTAATGGGAATGCTACTATCACAGTAACCGCCCCTGCCGGTCTGACCGGCTCCGGACAGCTTGATAGAACGAACGGCTGGGTTTATATTCATTAATGCCATACGGTTCTTTACTTAGATAAATATTTTTTTTGCTTCGACGGTTTTATGTAGTATATTTTAAATAGTAAAAGCTCTGCAAATGGAGGTAGCTTTCGCAGTTCAGTTTTTTGCCTTAGATTTAAGTAAATTGGAGAGAGGATTATGACTATTGTTCGAAAATCGAAGAAGGGAACAACTCTTATTGAAGTAATGGCGGCTGTTTTAATCTTAACACTTGTAATAACGGGAGGCTCTTTTCTGTTTGTTACCGGTAAAAACCAGATTGACATACGAGAACAGTATCGCGTAGCTTCCCGACTGGCTGGGCAGAAATTAGAAGATATAAAAGCAGGTAATTATGATGACATAGAAAAAAGTGCAACGAGCGAGAGCCTTTCTTTAAAAGATACATCCTATAGTCGAAGTACAGTCACAAAAGACCTCGGCTTATATAAACAGGTTGATGTTACTATTCAATGGGGGCAGGCTGGCAGGGAACGTAATGTAAGTCTGGTTACTTTTATTGCTCCTAAATAGGTGAATCTGATGAAAAGAAAAGGGCAAAAAGGTTTCACTCTCATAGAGCTTATAATTGCGATTATCACAGGCACTATTGTGATTTTAGCAGCCGGTTCGATTCTGTTTTTCGGCAATAGATACTGGAGTAATGCCTGGAAAAAAACGAATCTTCAAAGGGACGCCTCCTACGCCATGTTTAGAATTAGCCGTTCTATTCAAGCGGGAAGGTCGGCAGAGTTGGAGGACGCCGGTCAAGGGCTGAGGATATACAATGAAGGAGGCTGGATGAGATTTTTTGTTGCGCCCGGAGCATCAAAGCTTACACTTAAAAGTGACGTTGGAGGAAGTATTGGTACCATTCTCGAAAAGAACGTGGAAGATTTGCAATTTAATGTGGAAGGCAATAAAGTAACAATAAACCTCAAGCTGAAACAAGATAACATACAAACACATTTTGCCTCGACAGTAATGATGCGAAATTATTATGGAGGGTAACATAAGATGAAAATCAGAACGTCAAAATCAGAAAAGGGAATAGCACTTGTTGCGGTGATAATCTTCGCCTTTATTTTCATCCTTGTAGGTTTCTCCATGCTCAGTCTGGCGAACACGGAGATACTAATGACCCAGAAGGAGCTGAACTCGACAAAGGCCTTTTACGCGGCTGAGGCCGGTATAGAACATGGAGTTGTAAAGCTAAAATCACTCTTAACTGAAAAAAGGCAAGCTATAGACTTGAGCAGTGAGGTAGATATTTCCGCCCATTATGAAATTCCTCCACCTGCATTAGAAGGTTTTACCTTTGATGTTTTTACTATAGAAAAAGTTGGAATCTTAGAAAGGCAGATACTTGCCTCAGGGACATGCAAGGGATTGGAAGCGTTCATTCAGAAGTATAAGATTACCTCTCAGGCCACATCTAATAACGATTCACGCGGTGATTCCGTGAGGTTAGTTCAATGGGTTCAAGACCAGAGGCTTGCCCTTTTTCAGTTTGCCGCCTTTTATGATCAAGACCTGGAGCTGGAGCCCGGGCCAAATATGACATTTAAAGGCAGAATTCATTCAAATAATAATATCTATCTGACCTCAAACAGCACACTTTCCATTGATTCTTACCTTACTTCCGCCCGCGATATTTATAGAACCAGCAAGCCCGGAGACCCTGCAGAGGAAAGCGGAACCGTCCAAATTAAAGATGCAGCTGGAGTTTACCAGATTATGGACTTTGACAGCACCGACCCATACTGGGCGGATAAAGCTTTGAACACCTGGGGCGGAACAGTCCGCAGTCAGGCCCATTCAACTTCAACATTAAATCTGCCCATCCCTTTTGATTGCGAACCCGTTGAGATAATCAAGCGGGGTACGATTGGAGACCCCGAAACACTACAACAAGCCAGACTTTACTGGCAGGCGGATTTGCGCATTATTGACGGAGTAGCCTACGATAAATCGGGCAAAGTGATAGAGCTTACAACTTCTGTTGATACGAGCAAGACTTTCCACAACTATAGAGAGGGAAAGGACATCAAGGTTACAGAGATTGACATATCTAAGCTGGTCGAAAGCGGACAATTGCCTCCTAATGGAATCATGTATGTATCCTCCCATACGGCAGGCGCAGGCCAGCAGGATGGGATTAGATTAGTTAACGGCTCAGTGTTACCAGCAGGAGGATTAACAGTAGCAACTGATAATCCTCTTTACATTCAGGGAAACTATAACCTGAATAAAGCACCCGCCTCGGTCCTCTGTGATGCTATAAATATCCTCTCGAACAAATGGAAAGACACCGGTACGTGGGTAAAAGCTCAGAGTACTACGGTAAACACGTCTGTTCTGGCGGGACACTCACCGACTACTGCAGAAGGCTACGGCGGTGGATTGGAGAACCTTTTCAGATTCCTTGAACCCTGGTCGAATGTAAGTTTCACCTGGAATGGCTCATTGAACAGCCTCTGGTATAGTCAGGTAGCCACCGGAAAATGGATTTACGGCTCTCCTTACTACGAAGCACCTGACCGCAATTGGGCATTTGACGAGAATCTCCTGACGCTTGCCAATTTACCCCCGGGAACTCCCATCGTATGTATATCTCAACGGAGTAACTGGCAAGCAGAACCCGCTCTCGCGATGAAATAGTTTATCCCCATCATCGAGCCCGTCCGGCGCCGGGTCGACGGATAAGGGTGGTTCGCGACTCGTGCTACGTAGCAAACTACTTCGCAGAGTAGTAAACGCCCCTACTTGCCGCTCATTTTGTGTTTGTCCGCAGGGCCGATAAAACTGCCCAAGCCCCCCTCTTAAGTCCTTTAAATTGGTCACTACATAGCCGATGACCGACAGTTGCCGACACTATCAAAAATAATCAATAGAAAATAGACAATATTCGATTATTTATAGGACTGGCAATCCTAAAATCACGCACATCAGCCTACGCATAATGATTGTAATTTCTAAGTAAAACACCTCCCTTTTTAAGCCGATGAAAGAGAAGTGCAAAGGAAGACTTGCGATTTGAAATTTGGAACTTTTGTAAGGATTTATAGGCTTGGACTGGAAACGAATGCTTAATTTTACCAAGACTGAAGTTCTGGGGCTGGATATTGGTTCTTCTGCTGTGAAAGTAGTCCGATTGCGCGAAGATGACTCTGGCTATACGGTAACCGCAGCCGGCTTCGCCGAGATTGCCCCCACTGATTCGTTTTACGAAGCAAACAGTGGGGTCGAAGATAACAATAATCATCGAAAAATAAACACTGTCAAAGCAATTTGCGAATGTCTTGAATCGACCGGGCGAAAGACGAAATTTGCCGTTTGCGGCCTGAGCGGTCCGGAAATTGCTGTGCGGGACTTTGAGTTTCCGTCATTATCGACTTCGGAGATAGAAGGAGCTGTTTTGTTTGAGGCCACGCAGTTTTGTCCGTTCAATGCGGCAGAAAGTGCCGTTGATTATCACTTGATACCAAATGGCGATAATAAGACAAGAGGCATCTTAGTAGCGGCGACGAATGCACTGATAAAAAGCAAGGTGCAGCTCGCTAAAGAAGCTGCCCTTAAGTGCGTATTGATGGATGTTGAGGGATTGGCCCTTTTGAACTGCTTCAATGGCCTGGTCAGCGATTCTGAAAAGTCCACAACGGCAATACTGAACGTTGGCGGTTCTAGTACAACTGTGGCAATTATGGGCAGTAATGGACGACCGTTCATTCGCGATATGACCTTTGCCGGTGATAATATTATAAAGCAGATTGCAGCTGATAAAGGTATGTCAACCCAAGACGTCAAGGGGATTTTGTCCGGCGATTCGACGGCACCTCAAATAGAGCTTCATGATAGTCTTGAAAAAGCCTGTCAGAAACTGATAGTCGATGTTTCCAAAACGTTGCGCTACTATGCGACCCAGGAGCAATCGAGGCCTGTTGAGAAGATATATGTATGCGGAGGTTTCGCTCTTGCCCGAGGGTTTGTTGAGTTATTAAACAAGCGGTTAGGAGCCAAAACGGTCCTGTGGAATCCGTTTGAGAAAATACGCCGTGATGCAGGTCAGCAGTTCGGAGATATTTTCGATAAAAGAGGCCCTGCATTAGTGGTGGCAGCCGGCCTCGCTATGAGGTCAGTTTAATTGATTATTGGAAAAGATTGAACGTTGTACCATCAGCGGGATAGGAAATTATGTTCACGATAGATTTATTAAAGGGACAAGGCATCCCGATGAAGAGCAGCCCCGGAGGCATAGCTATTGCTGCGATAACCGTTGCAGTACCTATGACCATCGCAATAATAATGTTCGGCTTCTATCTGAACGACAGAACACAAGTATCAATAAAGGAGCAGGAAATAGTCAGATGCCAAGCAGAGATTGATAAATTGTCGGATGCTGTGGAGCTTCAGGATTCATTAGAGAAAGAGAAAAACATTTACAATAATTACTTGTCGGAAGTTAAGTCTTCTATCAGCAGATATATCCAATGGTCGCCCGTGCTGGTAACAATGGTAGAGAATATGCCCGATTCGGTGATGTTGACCGGCCTTGAAGTAAAGCAGCGTTCTGTAAAAAAAAAGGTTCCCAAACAAGACAATCCACAAGAAATGACTGAAATCAATGTCCCTGTAAGAATATTACAGATGAGTGTTAGCGGTAGTCCGCAATACGACTGCGACAATGCAGTCAGGGATTTTCGGAATCTTCTTCGCTCTTCAGATTTCCTCGGGCCGAGGCTTGAGAACATCGGAGTTTCACAGCAATCCGAGAAGCTTGAAGGCCGGGATGTGGCCTCCTACGAGATAGAGTGTGTTTTTAAAACGAGGTTGTAAAATGTCTCTTATAAAGACCCATAAAAAATATCTTGTAACGGCAGGAGTTATATGGGCAGCTTGCTTTGTAGTATTTCTGTTTGCCTATATACTTGTCTTAGGGCCCCAAAAGAACTATGAAAAACGCATCGAAAACAAGCTCGCTGAGAGAAAACAGGTGTACGAGTCTGCACTAAGAGCAGCACAAAAGGAAACCAAAATCCGGTTGAATGAACAAATCGAGCGTTTACGAACCAGGCTCCAGGATTTCGTTATTGATTTCGAGGATTCAGCTAATTTGACGTTTGATATAAGTCAAATTGCCAACGAAAAAAAGGTCGCTTCGTTCAGCATCAAAAGCAAAGACAGCCGGGGACTGTCAACAATACCTGAGTGTAAGTACATTTCCGAGGACCAAATCGTTATCAGCTTTATTGGAGGTTTTAATCAGTTTGCTACATTTCTGAATGCTCTGGAGAGACACCGGCCGGTCATCTTTGTGGACAAGTTCACAATAACTCGCTCGGGGCAGGACGATTCAGTCTATCAAGTAAGTTTGAATGTGGCGGCTTTCGTCAAAAAACAGCAGTCCGAAGGACTCCTTTCGGAGGACCGTAAAACCGCCGATAAAGGCTCAATGAAACTTTACGGCAAGAAAATATGAGAATAATAGCAATAGCAAATCAAAAAGGTGGTTGCGGCAAAACAACTACGGCAGTCAACCTCGCGGTCGCCCTTGCCGAGAAAAGCAAGAAGACGCTGATAGTTGACCTCGACCCACAAGGTCACAGCACGATAGGGTTCGGCTACGATCCGGATAGCCTGACTATGACCATTTATAATGCCCTTATGAAGGCTCAACCCACAATCTCCGAAATTATAGTGGGCACGAAAATAGAATCTCTTGATCTGGCACCAAGTAATGTTCTGCTTTCGGGTGCCGAGATTGAGCTGGCCAGCGTGGTTGGCAGAGAATTCGTCCTGGCTGAGAAGCTCAAAACAGTAAAGGACAGATATGATATTTGTGTTATCGACTGCCCGCCGTCGCTCGGTCTGCTGACCCTCAATTCACTTGTTGCCAGCACTGATGTTATCGTGCCTGTTCAGGTGGAATACTATGCAATGGAAGGCCTAAAACAGCTATTCGAGACAGCGCACATCATCGGAGAACACTTGAACGCTTGCAATATAAAAATCTTAGGCTTATTGCTTACTTTTGTAGAAAAAAGGAGGCTCCTGAGCAGTCAGACTCAAACGCAAATGCGGAAATTATTTGGCTCTTTGGTGTTTGATACGGTTATTCACAGATGCGTAAGGTTGGCTGAGGCCCCCAGTGCCGGTGAGTCGGTTTTGACTTATGCCCCCGAAAGCCGGTCGGCCGCCGAATACAGGGCTTTGGCTGAGGAAATAATAAATGGCAAAGCTTCAAAAGCTTCAACTGGGCCGATAATCAAAGACGAGGTTTTGGTCGGGAGTTAATTAATGTCAACGCACGAAAGGAATAAGGCAGGACTCCAAAAGGAAATCTCATCGATTTTCAAGGGGGTACCGACTCCACAAACCGACGGTGGACAGAAGCCTTTCGGCACATTTTCTGCGGAGCAGACCGGCTATATTGAGCTAAAACCGCCAGCCCCAGAGCTGCAAAAGCCCCGGGTCTCAAAAGCTTATCAAGCTATGCAATCATTGCTCAAAATTGCCCCAGAGCACATCGTCTATGCCGAGCCAGAGCCGCTGACTCTGGAGCCGCAGCAGCCCCAAGCCTCAAAGACTAATCAAGCTACGACATCGTTGCCCAAAGCTGCGCCGGCTCAACAACCCAAAGTTGTACCAGTTCAACAACACAAAGTTATAAGAGCTCGACAACCTAAAGTTGTGCCAGCTCAACGACCCAATACTATGCAAACTCGACAACGCCTTATGACAGCAGGATTGATATGGGCAGCCTGCTTTGTAGTATTCTTGCTTGCCTATATGCTTGTCTTAGGGCCCCAAAAGAAATATGAAAAACACATCGAAAACAAGCTCGCTGAGAGAAAACAGGTGTACGAATCTGCACTAAGAGCAGCACAAAAGGAAACCAAAATCCGGTTGAATGAACAAATCGAGCGTTTACAAAGCAGGCTGCAGGATTTTGTTATTGATTTCGAGGATTCGGCTAATTTGACGTTTGATATAAGTCAAATTGCCAACGAGAAGGAAGTCGCTTCGTTCAGCATCAAAAGTAAAGACGACCGGGGACTGTCAACAATACCTGAGTGTAAGTACATCTCCGAGAACCAAATTGTTATCAGCTTCGTTGGAGGTTTTAACCAGTTTGCTACATTCCTGAATGCTCTGGAGAGACATCGGCCGGTCCTCTTTGTGGACAAGTTCACAATAACTCGCTCAGGGCAGGACGATTCAGGCTATCAAGTAAGTTTGAATGTGGCGGCTTTCGTCAAAAAACAGCAGGACGAAGGACTCCTTTCGGAGGACGGAAAAACCGCCGATAAGAGCTCGATGAAACTTTACGGCAAGAAAATATGAGAATAATAGCAATAGCAAATCAAAAAGGTGGTTGCGGCAAAACAACTACGGCAGTCAACCTCGCGGTCGCCC
>JBAQFY010000264.1:0-4494 GCA_049287505.1 Sedimentisphaerales bacterium
TAGCTGGATAATGGTTGTTATGGCACTTATCGCTTTTACCTGCGTTTTGTATATAGGTTTCGATGCTGTCTATGAGCGTCTGGCGAGCCTTAGAGATTTTGACAAAGCTGGGGGCAGTCGGCTTCAAATACTTAAAGATATAGCAATTGCGTGGACTACATTTCCCATACTTGGGACCGGCCTCGGAACACATTCGGTGGTTTATCCGATGTTCGACCGCTCTACGATAACGGCGCTAGCCACTCACGCAGAAAACGAATACGCCCAGGTTCTGGAGGAAACGGGACTAATCGGGCTGGGGCTGCTAATAATTCTGGGGATAATCGTCTTGTCAAGCTGCGTCAAAAACATTCGCAATACTAAACGGCCTATTTGTTCGGCGGCGTATGGGCTGTGTTTTGGCATTTTGGCGATACTTATCCACAGCCTAAGCGATTTCGGCCAGCACCTACCTGCCAACGCTGTTTTGTCCGCCATATTCTGTGCCCTATTGCTGGCCTTGGCTCAGTCAGGACGAAACAGCAGCAGAAGGATTACCCAGATACTTACGCCGTCTCGGAACTCCACAGTTTTACGAATGAATGTTTTTTTAGGGGTATGTGTACTCTGGGGCTGGGCTCTAATCGGTGCCAACAATGCTCGTATCGCCGAGACACATTGGCAAAAGGCTCTTGACATTGAAGAAGGTCTTATAGAGAAAAGCTGGCGAGGGACAGACACCGAGTATGCGGATTTGATTTCTCATGCAGCAGCGGCAGTAAACTATCAGCCGGACAATGTTAGATACCGACACTGGCTAAACGTGTATCGCTGGCGTTCAATCTGTCGAGTAACAAACCCCGATACCGGTGAAATCATCGTCACTGATGATTCGATGCCGACTATTCACGATATAGTTACCGGGTTTCACAAGGCCCTCACAGTGTGCCCGACATACGGCCCAACCTACAGCATAGTTGGCCAAATCGAAAAGTTAATTCTCAACAACGACTCCGGCGCAGAGAGGATAAGAAAAGGCTTTCGTCTGGCACCGTGTGACCCGGTAGCCTGTTTTGTGGCGGGCTGGCTCGATGTTATGGAAGGAAAGACACAAGACTGTATAGCAAAATTCGAAAAGGCCGTGCTGCTTGACAGCAACCTGTTTAAGGATGTTGTGGATATATATGTCAAGCAGCTTAGCCGGCCTCATCTGGCTATATCAGCAGCCGGAGATGACATTGGCAGGCTAATCCATGTGGCCAATGTTCTTGAGGACATGCAATATAACGACCTTGCAGAAGAAATCCGAGAGGAAATTAGGAGCTTGCTTGAAGCGAAATGCTCCGAGCCCGGCACCGGCGGCTCGGTGTTTGCACACCTGGGCAGTATCTATAGCGAGCAACAAAATAACGAGGCAGCGATAGAATGTTATCGTCAGGCCTTGGCGCGGGAGTACGGCCAGGTTTACTGGAGATTAGAGCTGGCAAAGCTCCTCGTCAAAATGGAAGAAATACCAGAAGCAATGTACGAGGCAAAGATATGCCTGCAGCTGTGTCCACAGCTCAAAGCCGCTGAAACGTTTGTCGCGGACCTTTCAGTCCATCCTGCTGTCTTAGCCCAAGAAACTGCATCACCCTGACGCTTTCTGGGAACTGTTGAAGCCTTCGGGAGAAGGCTGAGTATTGAGTGCACGTTGTGCAATATGCCCGGTTGGTACACCGACGGGGACGGAGTCTGAACAATATCGACAATCTAAAACTAACACCTATAGCTGAACAATGAAGACTTACATATCTGTATATCTCGGCTCTGTCGTACTGGCGGTCATAATAACCCCGATAGTTATTCGTGTTGCCAGGCAGCTCAATATCATCGATACTCCTGACATACGCAAAGTCCATTCAAAACCTATTCCTCGTATCGGCGGTGTGGCGATTTTTGTGTCGATGATGGGGCTTGTCATACCGGTGTTGTTTTTGCCAAATGTTGTTGGCGACAGCTTTCGGCTCATTCATTCTAAAATTGTTGTGGTGCTCTGTGCTGCTGGATTTATATTCTTCGTTGGACTTGTGGACGACATAAGAGGCCTTCGCGTACGCACAAAACTCTGTGTCCAGCTCGCTGCCGCAATTATCGTATGTTCTGCCGGTATCCGCATCGAATCAATAGCTATAACGGATTGGCTGATATTAGACTTTGGCTGGTTCTCTTGGCCTTTGACCTTGTTCTGGATTGTTGGCATTACCAATGCCGTTAACCTAAGCGACGGTCTTGACGGTCTTGCGGCAGGGATATCGGCGGTGGCTTGTGGAGTAATTGCCATACTTGCAATCTACAACAGCAACATTGTCATGGGGGTACTGATGCTGGCCCTTTTAGGCAGCCTGACCGGATTCTTGTTTTTTAACTTTGACCCGGCAAAAATATTCATGGGGGATTCGGGAAGCTTATTTTTGGGCTTCATTATTGCATCTTCAAGCGTATTGTGTGCCACTAAGACCGAGACAGTCGTAGGATTAGCTTTGCCCATTCTGGCTCTTGGGATACCTATTTTTGATACCCTGTTTTCCATACTGCGACGGTTTCTCGAGCGCAGGTCGTTGTTCACTCCCGACCGCAGTCATTTTCACCACAGGCTTTTAGCCCTTGGTTTTCATCAACGTCAAGTAGTGATTACTGCTTACTTTATGACTTTGCTTGCCGTCGGCCTCGGAATGTTTATGCTTTTTACCCGTGATACCCAAACTGTAATAGTCTTTGTCTGTATTCTGCTGCTGCTTGTTCTGGCGTTCAATGTCGTGGGCTCAGTCCGACTACGGGAAACGATAGCTGGCTTGAAGCGAAATTACACCATTTATAACCAGGAAAAGCAGGAAATGGAAAATTTCGAGAGGATCGAGCTGCACTTCCGCCAGGCCAAAATCTTCGACCAGTGGTGGCAGGCAGTCTGTTTTGCTACAGATAAAATGGACTTTGCGAAGAGTTTGTTACCGTTAACGAATCGCGATGGGACGAAACGAATGTTGGTATGGGAAAAAGGCTACGAAGATACCGGGGAAGATGAAATCGTTAAAATGACTGTCCCAATCCGTGACCGCCGCGATGGTTCAGCACTGAACATGGAAGTCCATGTCCACGCAAACGGCTCTCTTGAATCCGCCAGCCGCCGCTTAACACTGTTCAGTCGGCTGCTTGAAGAATACAGCATTGCAAGTCTGACAGGATAAAACTCAAGATACTCTGATTTTAATCCGCTGATAGTTGAGCTCTGAAATCTGAAATCTGATTATCCGATTTTCTGCTATTTACAATCTACTTTATTGGCTGGTTTCTAACATAGGTGTTTCGCCAGATAAAAGCTAAGTCAAGATGAGCAGGAGGAACTATGGCAAATATAAAAGTTGTTATCTTATGTGGTGGCAGAGGCACAAGACTTAAGGAAGAGACAGAGTTTAGGCCTAAGCCAATGGTGGCGATCGGCAAAAAGCCGATTCTCTGGCATATAATGAAGATTTATGCTCATTATGGATTTAAGGATTTTATTCTCTCTGTCGGGTATAAAGGCAATATGATTAAGGAGCATTTCCTGAACTATGAAGTGGTGAATAATGATATCACCATTCGATTAGGTCAGCATAATAATATCCAATTCCACAGCAATCATGACGAGAAGGATTGGACTGTTTCTATTGTAGATACAGGCGAGCAAGCCCAAACCGGCACGAGAATAAAAAGAGTAGAGAAGTATATTGATGGCGATTTATTTATGGCAACTTATGGAGATGGGGTAGCTAATATAAACATTGAGAAGTTACTTAAATTTCACAAGTCGCATAACAAAATCGGGACAATAACAGGGGTGCGTCCTTCCTCTCGTTTTGGAGAATTGGTTACAAAAGATAACCAGATTGTGGAGTTCACGGAGAAGCCGCAGGTTAAAGAAGGTTTAATCAACGGTGGTTTCTTTGTGTTCAAAAGAAAATTCCTTGATTATTTAAGGCAGGACGATGATTGCTATTTAGAAGGAGAGCCTTTAGAAAGACTTTCCCATGAGGGGCAGCTAATGGCGTACGTTCATAGTAGCTTCTGGCAGTGTGTTGATACTTATAGGGAGCTGGAAATACTAAATGATTTATGGAACTCTCCCAACCCTCCTTGGAAGGTCTGGTAAATATGGGAAATCAATTCTGGAAAGATAAAAAAGTTCTTATTACAGGCTATGAAGGCTTTCTGGGTTCTCATCTGACCAGGACTTTGCTGAATTTTGGCGCAAGAGTATGGGGCTTGGATATTGTCGTTCACAGAAAGAGGACAATCTTATCAGATAGAGAATTAAATACGTTCAAGATAATTAGAGGGAGTGTGGAGAACTTCTCGTTAGTATCAGAGATTGTTAAAGAAAGTAAAATTGAATTTATCTTTCATCTCGCCGCACAGACGATTGTTGGAAAGTGTCTAAGAAATCCTATTAGAGCTTTTTCCACGAATATTAAAGGTACGTGGAATATTCTCGAA
>JBAQFY010000265.1:0-1586 GCA_049287505.1 Sedimentisphaerales bacterium
ACTCGCAGTTATGCAACTGCACGAAGGGCCAATAGATTTACTTGTCGCAGGTATAAACCAGGGGGCAAATGCAGGTATAAATGTCTATTACTCCGGCACCGTCGCAGCGGCGATGGAGGGTGCGTTCTTAAAAATTCCAGCGGTTGCGATGAGCCTTTCGTTCGAGGAGCAAATGGATTTCGAAAAGGCGGCATACCACTGTGCGAAAATCCTCAAAAAACTTATGCCTGTCAAAAAAGGCGATGTAATAAACATCAATATACCACAATTATCAAAAGGCGACCCCAAAGGCATAAGAGTTGTGCCCCAATCAAGTAAGGGCTTTGACGAATATTATATCCCCCAGAAAAACGAACAGGGTCAAACCGTGTTTCAGTTAGCCGGCACCGCCCATTCCGTTGACGGAGCCCCTACCGACACAACCTCGCTCGAAGAGGGCTATATTACGATAACGGCACTGGCTCCTGATATGACCGACCATCATAGAACACATGAACTTCAGCAAATAAAGTGGTAAATAGGGGAAGCTAATCAATGAAAGCGCTGGCAAAAAGCAAGCCGGAACCCGGCCTGTGGATGGAAGATGTACCTGTACCTGAAATCGGCATCAATGATGTCCTGATAAAGATACACAAGGCCGCGATTTGCGGCACGGATATTCATATTTTCAACTGGGACCAGTGGTCCCAAAAGACAATAAAGACCCCTATGGTCATTGGTCACGAATTTGTCGGCACCATCGAAAAAATGGGCAGCAATGTACACGATGTGAAACTTGGCGAACTGGTCAGCGGCGAGGGACATATTGTCTGCGGACGCTGCAGGAACTGCTTAGCCGGACGCAGACATCTCTGCACCGACCCAAAGTGTATCGGCGTGAATCGAACCGGTGCGTTCGCCGAATATCTGTCTATCCCAATCACCAACGTCTGGCATTGTGACCCCAATATACCCACAGATGTGCATGCCTGTTTTGACCCTTTTGGAAACGCGGTCCATACCACTCTCTCTTACGACCTGGTTGGAGAGGATGTATTGATAACCGGTGCCGGGCCTATCGGTTGTATGGCCATTGCGGTAGCGAAACACGCAGGCGCCCGCTACGTGGTGATTACCGACGTAAATCCGTATCGTCTGGAATTGGCTAAAAAAATGGGGCCTACTATGACTTTAGACGTGAGAAGCCAAAAAATCAAAGACGCCGTCAAGAAACTCGGTATGAAAGAGGGCTTCGATGTGGGGCTGGAGATGTCGGGAAGTCCCGAAGCATTTAAAGATATGCTGGCAAACATGTGCCACGGCGGGAAAATCGCACTTTTGGGCATAATGCCACATACCGCCATTGACTGGGATTATGTCGTCTTCAACGGCCTTACTATCAAGGGAATTTATGGAAGGGAAATGTTCGAAACCTGGTATAAAGCCACCATGCTCATTCAGAGCGGGACGGATATCACACCGCTGATTACGCACCACTTCAGCTATACCGAATATATCAAGGCCTTTGAAACAATGCGGTCAGGAAATTCAGGAAAAGTTATTTTGGATTGGAAGGAAGAATAACAAGCCGACTTAAATAATTATAG
>JBAQFY010000266.1:0-6192 GCA_049287505.1 Sedimentisphaerales bacterium
GAGCAATCGTCACCCCGAGCAAAGTCGAGGGGTCTTTTAAAACAGATTCCTCGACTCCGCTGCGCTCCGCTCGGAATGACGGCTTATCATTTTATGTGCGACAGGGTACTACTTTCGTAGGCAAATACTGGTAGGCGATGACAACTTTATGCTGATTTCTCCCGTAAGGGATTCTGTGTATTTTTGTCTTTTGTGGCGGGTTTGGTTTTTTCGGTAGGTTTTGAATCTTTGGTCTTGGTTTCGGCTTCTTTTTTTCCGGTGTCCTTGTCGGTGGTCTTTTTGTCACTTTCTTGAGCTTTCTTGTAGCTCTCGCTTCGATAATCGGTCTCGTAGAATCCGGAGCCTTTGAAGATTACTCCCGCTCCGGCACCGATTAGCCGTTTCAATTTTCTTTTTTTGCACTTTGGGCATGTGCGCAGAGGTTTAGCTGTTATACTCTGAAAGCGCTCAAACTCACATCCGCAGCTCTCACATATATAATCATAAGTAGGCATCACGAATACTCCGTATCTTTCGTTTCATAGTCGTCGGCTATTTCGGCTTCGTTTGTTGTTTGCTCTTGGGGTTCTATTTCTTGCTGCTGGGCCGGTTGTTCTACAGCCAGCTTATTGACGACCACTTTACTTGGCCGAATAACTCGGCCGTTGAGTTTGTATCCCTTTCGAAACTCTTCCAGAACAATATTATCTTCTTTTTCAGGCTCGGTCTTTTGCATTATTGCTTCGTGCATGGCCGGGTCGAATTTTTCGCCCGGCGCCTTTATCTGTTCTATGCCGTGTGATTTTAGAATATCGAGCATCTGGTCGTAGATAATCCGGATGCCCTTAACAAGCACGTCCGCATTTTCCGCCGAGTGTGCATTTTGAAGAGTATGTTCAAAGTTATCCAGAGCCGGCAGCAATGTTTTTATTATCATTTCTTTTTCGTAGTTAATCGTATCGGCTATTTGTTTAGGGGCTCGTTTTTGGAAATTCGCGTAGTCGGCGCTGACTCGCTGATATTGGCCAATAGCAATTTCGAGCAATTCCTGCAGGCAATCGTTCTTTTCCTTTTCAAATTCTAACCAAGCTTTGGTTTCGTCCTCTTTCGGCGATTTACGTTCCAAAGCTTCCTTACGCTTCTCTAATGTTTCTCGCAGAAGCTTACTGCTCTGCGGTAACAAAGTATCTAAAAGACCGTAGAAGTCTGCGAAGCTGCTCTTTACTGCCTCAGGTTCATTTGGTTCTTTCTGCTTTTCTTTTTTTTTCTGTCTCATTAGTTGTTATCAAAATGTTTTTTCAATTTTTCGAAAAAGCGTGCGGATTTTGGAGAGACGCTTTTATTTTCGCTTTTGGCGAATTCTCTCAGCATTTCTTCCTGTTTTGCATTTAGTTTCATCGGTGTTTCGATAATAATTTGCACGAGCTCGTCGCCGGTTCGTCGTGTTCTTATATCCGGCAGGCCCTGGCCTTTTATTCTAAAGACACTTCCATACTGTGTTCCGGGCGGAATTTTCAATCCTCGTGTGCCGTTCAGACTTGGCACGTCAATAGTTGTTCCTAAAGCGGCCTGTGTAAAGCTTATAGGTACGACGGCAATCAGGTCATTTCCGTCGCGCTGCAGAAATTCGTGCGGCTTTATTCTGATGTAGCAATAAAGGTCGCCTTTTGGTCCACCGTCTCGGCCGGGCTCACCTTCGCCGGCGACTCTTATACCCTGTCCTTCATGGACACCGGCGGGGATTTTGATATTGACGATTCTCTTCTTTGGCACTCTGCCGGTGCCTTTGCACTTTTTGCACGGATTGGTAATGACCTGTCCGCTGCCGCCGCATTGCCGGCATGTCGAGACCATCTGGAAGAACCCACCGCCTCTTGCGACCTGACCACTTCCACCGCAAGTTGGACATCGGCCCGGCTGGCTTCCTTTGGCACAGCCGTTGCCGTTGCATTCGCCGCATATATCCTGGCGCGTAAATTCGATGGTCTTCTCGGCGCCTTTGGCGATGTCGTTGAGCGTCAGTTCCACGGTGGTTTCTAAATCGTAGCCACGTGTGGGTCCTGCCCGTCGGCTTGCCCTTCTGCGACCTCCGAAGATACCGCTGAAGAAATCATCGAAGCCGAACATACTGAAGATGTCTTCGACGTTCATTCGGGAGAAGTCGTGCATGCCGGCTCCGCGGAGACCTTCGTGTCCGAACTGGTCATAACGTTGTCGCTTCTCGGTGTCGCTCAGGACCTCGTAGGCCTCGGCGCATTCTTTGAAGCTGGCCTCGGCCTTTTTATCGCCCGGATTCTTATCCGGGTGGTATTTCATCGCCATTCGCCGATATGCGCGTTTAATCTCATCGGCAGAGGCGTTCTTGCCTACGCCTAAAACTTCGTAATAATCTCGTTTGGCCATAATATCTTGCAAAAATTCGAAATCCAAAGCACGAAATACTCCGCAGGACACCTAACGGTGGAAACAAATTCAAAATTCTAATGTTCAAATTTCCGAAACTGATACTAAAACTGTCATTTCTGAAAGCGACCGGCGCGCGAAGACTCTCGCATTTGAGAGCAAAATGTTTCGCTCCGCTCTCCGTAAGGAGTCCTTCGGACAGCATAATATACAAAAAACATTTCGGTCATTTGAGTTTTGGTCATTAGATATTGTTTCGGATTTCGATATTCGAATTTATCTATCCGCATATATATGGACTATCGAACTGACCCCGGTATTGGCTCTTCGTCTTTGTCTTTATCTTTTAATTCTGTTACCAGGACATTGGTAGTCAGCATCAGTCCGGCTACAGAGGCGGCCATTTCTAATGCGGTTCTGGCAACCTTTGCAGGGTCGATGATTCCCGCTTTAAACATATCGACGAACTGTCCTGTATTTGCGTCATAGCCGATGTTCTTGCCTTTTTCGAGAAGTTTAGCGACGACCACATCGCCTTGTTCACCGGAGTTTTCAGCAATTTGAGTTGTTGGTGCTTTAAGCGCATTGGTTACAATATCAAAGCCGATTTTTTCATCGCCTTTGGCCTTTGCTCTTGCTTTTTGTACCTCGCTGATGGCCCGCAGAAACACAATACCGCCGCCCGCGACGACGCCTTCCTCGGCTGCAGCTCTTGTAGCGTGCAGCGCATCTTCCAGCAGGTCTTTGCGCTCCTTCATTTCCGTCTCAGTTGCGGCGCCCGCTTTTATGAGGGCTACTCCGCCGGTCAGTTTGGCCAACCGTTCCTGTAATTTTTCACGGTCATAGTCACTGGTTGTTTTTGCGATTTGATTGCGGATTTGCTCACAGCGCCCGGCAATGTCTTTCTTTTTGCCTGCCCCTTCGATTATTGTTGTTGTTTCCTTATCCACAACGATTTTTTTGGCCTGGCCCAATTGTGAAAGCTCGATGCTTTCGAGCTTGATACCCAAATCTTCAGTGAGCACCTGCCCGCCGGTCGAGATACCTATATCGGCCAACATTGCTTTTCTGCGGTCACCGAAGCCGGGTGCTTTCACGGCGCAGGTCTTCAAAATACCTTGCAGCCGATTGATAACCAGTGCGGCTAATGCCTCACCTTCGACATCTTCTGCAATAATCAGCAGCGGCCTGCCCACTTGAGCAACCTTTTCAAGCAGCGGGATAAGCTCGCGAATGTTGGATATCTTCTTTTCGTGCAGCAGAATATAGGCGTCTTCGAGGACAGCTTCGAGGGTCTCGGCGTTAGTCATAAAGTACGGGGATATATAGCCCTTATCGAACTGCATACCTTCGACAACGGTCAGCTCGTTTTCCATTCCTTTGCCTTCTTCGACCTCGATAACACCGTCACTGCCGACCTTATCGATTGCTTCAGCTAAGATTTCACCGACCGCCCGGTCGTTGTTTGCACTAATGGTCGCGACCTTTGCAATGTCACTGTGGCCTTTTACAGGCACGCTCACCGATTGGATGAATTTAGTAACAGCTTCGGCTGCTTTGCTGATTCCCCGCTGAATGGCCATCGGATTGACACCGACCGTGACGTACTTTAGCCCTTCGCTGTAGATCGCTTCTGCTAACACAGTTGAGGTTGTGGTTCCGTCCCCGACAACGTCGGAAGTTTTGCTTGCAACCTCATTGACCATCTTTGCGCCCATATTTTTAAATGGTTCGGGCAGCTCGATTTCCTTACTGACCGAGACCCCGTCCTTGGTTACCTTCGGAGAGCCCCAGCTTTTGTGCAGGATAACGTTCTTACCGGTCGGCCCGAGAGTAACCTTTACCGCTTTAGCTAATTGTGACAGACCCTCTTTGAGCTGCGTTCGTGCTGTATCGTTAAACATTAATTGTTTTGCCATTTTTCATTACCTCTTTTAATTTTCAATTATCAGTTTTTAGCTCATACTCTGTGAACTGCGAACTATAAACTACAAACTACTGTTTTATTTTTCAACAATTCCGAGAATGTCACTTTCTCGCAGAATTACATATTTTTCCCCATCGATTTCGACTTCACTTCCGATGTATTTTGCATAGATAACTTCGTCTTTTTTCTTTACGGACATCTTGCTTCGCTTGCCGTTATCGAGCAGCTTGCCCGGCCCGATAGCTACTATTTTACCTATCTGCGGTTTTTCTTTTGCGGTGTCCGGCAGAATGATTCCGCCGGACGTTTTCTCTTCGGCTTCCGATTGTTTGATTACAATTCTGTCATCCAGTGGTTTCAGTTCCATAACCGGCTCCTTATCTATTTTTGTTCTACTTTTTCCATTTCTCATTTATCTTTGATTTCGAGCACGATAACTGTATTGATGGGGTCTGGTGCCTTACTTGGCACGTTAATAACGACCTTATCCTCATCTTCACGCATTACTGATAGTGTAGAGCGTTTCTTGTCAGTTAGGAGGTATGCTTTTTTGACCTCGTTTCTCAGTTCTGCTACTTCAAGGGTACCGTTTGTTGGCCAGTCAAACACATGTAAATACAGCTTTCCGGGCTTTGCGGTGCATCGGCCCCACGGTACCTTGCCGAGCGGACTGGCTGTCGTTCCGTAAATGCTTTCGCTGTTTACCTTCATCCATTCGCTTATGGCTTTCAGGCGTTCAACACTTGGGCCGGGGATAAGACCCTCAGCGGTGGGGCCGACGTTCAGCAGGAAGTTGCCGCCTTTGCTGGCGATGTCCGCAAGCTTGTGCAGCAGGTCCTGGGTTGATTTCCAGTTGGTGTCGTAGTACTTGTAACCCCAGGTGTTATTCATAGTCATACATGTTTCCCAGTCAACGCCCGGCAGACCCGTCGCTGGAATCTGCTGTTCGGGAGTGCCGAAGTCGCCGGCGTATTCCTCACTCTTACTCAGCCCTTCCATCCCCTTGCGTCCTTTGCCAACGCGGTTGTTGATAATGATGTTCGGTTGAAGAGACAGAACGTAATTATACATGTCCTTACCCATCGGCTCAGTCCAGTCTTTTATCCATTCGCCGTCGAACCACAATACACCAAGAGGACCGTAGTTTTTTATGAGCTCTTTAATTTGTGGTTTCAGGTAGTTATCGACATATCGGGCAAAGTTGGGATTCGACTGCTTTGTGTCGTTATAGTTTGGGTAGAAAGGCCTTTGTGCATCCGGATGATGCCAGTCCATTATCGAGTGGTAGAAGCAAAGCCTGATACCCTGTTTCTTGCACGCCTGAGACAGCTCTTTGAGCACATCACGCTTGAACGGCGTGGCGTCAATGATATCATAATCTGTTACCTTTGAATCCCACAGACAGAAGCCGTCATGGTGCTTGGATGTGATGACGATGTATTTCATTCCGGCATTCTTTGCAATTCGTACCCATTCATCAGCGTCGAACTTGACCGGATTGAATTGTTTTGTAAGCGGTTCATACTCCGAGACGGGTATGTCTGCTCTTTCCATAATCCACTCACCTATACCGTCAATCCTCTTACCTTTCCACTCGCCGGCCGGCACTGCGTAGAGGCCCCAGTGAATAAACATGCCGAATCTCGCATCCCGCCACCACTTCATGCGTTCATCCTTGCTCAGCGGGCGTTTTTCCCCAAGTAGTCCTGTTCCTTGTTGCAGGCAGCCTGCAATCGTGAATGTGCACAGCGCTACGATTATTATCACTGCGTTAATTCTGTCTCTGCAGGTATTATCGTAGTTATGAAGCCGACTTTTTTTGTGATGCATAATTTTGCCTCATTATTCTATCGAAATTCATATTATTTAAACAACGCTTAGCG
>JBAQFY010000267.1:0-39699 GCA_049287505.1 Sedimentisphaerales bacterium
CCTTAGAGCCTATCCAAATAACCCGTTCTATTGCGGCCGGCTGCAAAGCCCGATGCCTGCGTTGTCGGCCAAAAATGTTCTCGACGTGGAGAAAACCACGCCTCCGAGCATTTTTGTCCTGCCGCCTTGGCCTCGAACTTTTCGCTCGGCCTCATAACGACCCGGTTATTCGGATAAGCTCTTATTTCCGTTCAATTTTTCGTTATCGGCTCACCCAGAGCATTAAGAGGCTCTTCGATAGTCAGTTTAGTTCCCAAAATTTTAGCCAGGTCAGGCAAATCATATACGGTCAATGCTCCGTGCACTGTGTTTACCAGTTGGTTCAGAGACCGGCCTGTTTCGATTACGTTTGACCAGGAGACAAGCCCTCGTATAAGTTTCACCGACTCGAACATATTTGATTCGAGCGCCGCGGCGTGCAGGGCCGGAACACTAACGTGACCGACTGCGACCAAATCCACTCGACCATACTGTTGCTGTAGAAACCTCGCGCATATAAGTATATCTTCGGCACGCATTCCAACGTATGAGCGGGCTAATAGATATGCCGTATAAACATCCTGACCATCAGAACCAAAATATGACATAAAGTACTTCTGCCCCGTCTGCTGGGTCTCACCTGTACCGCGCAGGTCCACAGCCAATACCAATCGCCCGGCTTTAACCAGCCTTTCTATCGGCCTGTCCGGGGCTGCATCTGCATCTTTGCCTTTTTCATGTAAGTACAGTGTGATGCCCTTAGACTGCGTTTGCCTGGGCAAAAACATCAAGGCGGGAAGGTATATACCATCTTCGGGTTTGATGATGAGCTTTTCAATCTTATAGTCGGAGCGGTCTTCAATGCCTATACTTTCGACCATAGGTTTCGGGAGCTCTGTTAGCTTGCTGATACCTGCAAACTCACGCACCTGATTCAGAAGCTCTGTCCGAGTTTTTGTCTTCCAAAGCTCCCTGCGCTGTTTTGCCAGCTTCTTTTCAAAATCTCGATTCAAATCGTAAGTTGACCGCGCCCCTTCCAGCTCCATCACCAGCCCGTTTGGCGTGCATTGAATTTCTTCTTCGCTGAGCAGCTCGATAGACGGCTCGGTTATCGGCTCATCTTTCTTAAGCAGCCATCGTGACATCCAGCGGACGACGCTTTGTCGCTGTAACTTGTTGTAATTGTGAGGAGCATCATTTTCCAACAGGTCGATGCGCTCGGCAAATTCCATTCGCGAGTATAAGCGCTTGGCATAGCGGAATGAGTCCCAGGTACCCCGGATGTCAAAAAAGTCTTTCGTGGCCGCACAAATCATAATTGGTGTAGGTGCCCGCATCATCAGGTAGTCTGCGTGGTCCATCCCGAAGGCAAGCTGCCCATAAATGTTCTGCTCGGCGTCCTGAGCGCCAAGCTCTAATATGCGCTCATAGAAGTTTGTGATGTAGCAGCTCGGCGCCGCCGCAATGATGCGGTCGTCTAATGACATCAGATACGAGGTCTGCGTGCCTCCGCCGCTGTTACCCGTGCAGCCGATTCGTTTCGGGTCCACCTCCGGACGCGACTGGAGATAGTCTATGCCCCGCATGCCGTCCCATATTTCAAACCAGGCTGTGTTGCGGCCGAGCAGAATACTGCCGACCCCAATCATCGTATGTGCCCTTGTTCCCCACAAATCAGGCAACTGCGAGGGCATCTGGCTGCGCTCACCCTGGTCGATAGGGTCGAATACCAGCGCCGCCATACCATTGAGTGCCAGCAGCGCCCCCATAGTTTGATAGGACTCATACGCCTTTGCGTTCTGGCTGTGGCCGCAGGGCACAAGCACGCCCGGATAAGGCGCCTTATGTTCCTGAGAGTCCGGCAAAAACAGTGCTGCGCTAACGTAGTGTTTCGGCTGGCTCTCGAAAATGACTTTCTCTACTTTGTAGCCTTTGCGTTGAACTACGCCGGTAACGCGGGGATTCAGCGGCGTTCGCTGCGGTAGTTCTCCTATAGCTTCAAGAAATTTGCTGCGAAGGCGCTTCTGATACTCAGCTATTTGTTCGGGCGTCGTTCGCTGCTCATACTCGGCCTTCCATTTCTCGAACCGTTCCTGGGCCTGGCGCCGCAGGTAATGATTCATCATATCACCTGCCTTAACGTCATTGATAGTCCCGGACAAAACCTGAAGATTTTCATCCGCCAACGTCACGGCGTTAACCAGAAGAGACAGCCCTACGACCATCATATATATTTTGTGTCGATTCATAATTAGCCTCCTGTTATCTGACATTTTTCATACCACATTTATCCGGCAAGGCAGCTAAGCTTTATTCCACCGGCAGCAAATACAACGATATGCTCAAGGCCGGTGCATTAAGTTTGCTCGACATGTTATCAACTTTCTTTTCAACAATCTTGACACGGGGGTCTTTGCCGGGTTCATTGTAGGCCATAGGGTCTTCGTGAGCAATCAGCCATAACTGTCCCCTTCCGCTAAGCCGGGCGCCTTCCAAGTCAACAGGCAGCTCATATTCTTGCTCCGTGGGATTGACAATAGCAATGGTCAGGGCCTTGCGGTCACTGGTCCAGGCCGCTGCCACGTCGAGCGGATATGCCTCACCGGTGACGGTGACAGGCACCGTTCCAAAATGGTTACGGTAGAGTTTCAAGGCCAATCCCGTAGTCTCAAATGCAGCGGCGGTCTTGGTGGTCTTAATACAGCCTATGACATTGACTGTCTGGGCATAATTGGCCAGGAAGATTATGTCCGAATGACGGAAGTATTCGTGCAGACCTATGGCGATTCCAAGAGCGTCTTTGTGGAAATATCGTGTTCCCAGTTCGCCAAAAAGATGGGGACCATACCAGTAGTTCCATTCGGTCATCGCAATTCGGATATCTTTTCCTTTGAGAGTATCCAGTTTTTGACGAAGCTCCAGATGGAATTGGACCTTTTGTTTGATATTATTGGCGATTTGAGAAGTATGTTCGAGCAGGCTGGATTTTTCTCGACAATAAAAATGCTCCGCAATCATGTCGATATGTTCTGAGCAGCTCTTCAGTAATCCTTCGCTCCAGGAGCCGGCATTACCGGAGGCAATCGGGATGATATCCGGGTCAACTTCGCGCATTTTGTCCACAACCCAGTTATGTTTTTGGACATAATGCTCAAGTTTCATATGCCCGAGCTGCCAATCACCAAACATTTCGTTCCCGATACACCAGTAGCGAATATTAAAGGGTTCCGGCTCTCCATTTTTGGCCCGTAAAGCTCCCATGTGTGTATTGGCTGAACCGTTGGCGTATTCCAGTTGAGCGGCTGCGGAGTAGGCGTCTCCAAAACCGGTATTGACGGTTACCAGCGGCTCGGCGTTGACCAGACGACAGAAGCGAACAAATTCATGGAAGCCGAAGTCATTATGTTCTACACCGCTCCAGGCGGGATTTTTGCGAGGTGGTCGATGGTCCCGTTCGCCGATGCCGTCGCGCCAGTCGTAGCCGCTGACAAAGTTTCCGCCCGGCCAGCGATATATCGGGGCGTTGAGCTCTTTCAGCAGCGCCAGCGTATCGGCACGCATACCCTCGATGTTGTCCGCCGGCATAAGCGAGACTGTGCCCACAAGGCATGGCCCCATCGCTATTTCGGTTACCTCGACTTCCAGCTTGCCTTTTGAAGTGTTCGCACCTGCTGTAAACTTAAATGGATATTTGCCATACTCGTTTGCAACGACCAGGATTTGAGTGGATTCTTTTTCTTCCGGTTTGTCACCCCAGAGAAGTGATATTTTAGCGTTTGTACTTTGCCGTTGTGGTTTGAGGCAGACATAACCGACGTATTGCTTATTTTGAACCAGTCCAAGGTCGAGCTGTCGGATACCGCTGCCGGGCTGAATAAGGGGAGTGTGCTCGCCGACAAAGGAATCTTCTTTGACCATAGCCACCGAATCGGGCGTGCCGATGATTTGCCAGGGTGAGGCGCCTACTATTGCAAACGGATTATCTTTGGGGACGTTTCGGGTGGGGCGATAGGGATTATAGTTTGGCGTGATGGGAAAATAAAACTTGCGGTCTTCGAGCATCTCTGCCCAGATACCGCCGTAAATACATCGCCCGAGGTGCTCTATAAATTGACCGTAGATATACTTCGAGATTGGCTCTGCGGTCTTGCTCGCATCAATTTTAACAGCCGGATTCATCCCGCCCCTCGGAGGGGCGGGATTCATCGTTTTTGTGGATAGCAGCTCCAGAGCCAGGTCGTCGAACCATGCCTTGCCCTTCGACAATCCCCAGCCGCCAAAGAGACAATTAATCTCCACAGCGGCATTGTCTGCCGTGTCGAACACAAGCTCAACCTGCATCCAGTCTTTGGTTCCGGTAACAGCCGATGTTTGGAGGGGCTGAATATTGTGCAGATTTAAGAGAGCGCCTTTGCCTGACTCTGCAACGAGGTTTTCCGTCTTAATCCAGGCGGATAGCCTGTATTGCGATTGCGGCTCGACGGTAACCGTCGTCAGCCAGCCGGCGTCTGCACCGCTTTGGGACTCTATCATAACGCTCCGCTTACCTGAGCGGCCGCCTGTGGCATATTTGAATTCGGCTTTTCCACCGTATGTTTGTGTTTTCCATCCGGCTGGTTCATTACCGGCTGCTTTCTCGAACGAGGGATTTCGTATCATTCCAACCGGCGTCGAGGGCTGCGCTGCTGACTCATTGCTTGCCAGCCAGACCGCCATTTCACCGGCGCCGCGATGTGCCCACGCATAATAGGGAATCGCAACGAAATCCTGCTGCTTTTTCAAGATGGTTTTGTCGTCTTTGTCATAACTTAATCCGACAGCCTTAGCGCGAACTACAGTAATACCATTGAGCATATCCTGACGATATTCGCTTGTCAGTTTCGAATCGTCAGGCAAGACAAGATTAAGAACGTGCCCATCGTTGTCCGGCCATTCGGCACAATATACGATTGGCCCCCGCTCCAGCGCCACTTTTCCAACGTTGTCCGCTACGTCCTCGTGACAGAGCACTCGCCGCACAGTCATCGGCAGATTCAATTCAATTGCATCGCCTTTCCTCCACTTACGGCTAATACGAGCAAAGCCTTTCTCCATATTCAAAGGGGTAGTTTTGCCGTTAATTTTCAGATTCACTTTCTCATCGTTAATCTTCTCGTAGTGATACAAGTCACTCGGCACGCACTTATTCTGCACCCAGCCGGGAATGCGAACGCAAATTGTAAAGCTCGCCGGTTGTTTCGGTTCGACTGTCATCTTTACCGCCCCGTCCCACGGGTATCGAGTTTGCTGCTTTATCTGTACCGTATTCTTTTTCATCCTAATATTACCGGTGCCGGAAGCGAAAAGATTGACATACAGGTTGTTTGCTTCTTGTGCGTATATGTATCCGGGAACCGAAGGCACAAAGCGGGTTATATTCCCCGGACAGCAGGCGCAGCTAAACCACGGGCTGCGCTTGTGCTGGCCGTGTGACTCAAGAGGATTAGGATAAAAGAAACTGTCTCCTGCTAAGGACACGCCTGAAATCAAACCGTTGTACAAAGTTCGCTCTAACACATCGATGTACTTTGCATCGCCGTGGAAGAGAAACATCCTGTGGTTCCACATAACGTTGCCGATAGCTGCACAGGTCTCACAGTAGGCGGTTGCGTTGGGCAATTCATAGTTTTTACCGAAGGCTTCACCGGAACCCTGCGCCCCAATACCGCCGGTCAGATACAGTTTCTTCGTAACGACGTTCTCCCATATCCGGTCGATTGCTTCAATGTAACGGCGGTCCCCGGTCAGTGCCGCCACATCCGCCATACCGCTGTACATATAAGAAGCACGTACTGCATGCCCCACTGCCTCGTTTTGCTCGATGACTTTCTTGTGTGACTGGTTGTATTCATTACCGCCGGGGCCGCGGGTATCAAGAAAAAACTTGGCCAGGTTCAGGTATTTTTCGTTACCGGTGGCTCGGTAGAGTCTGGCCAGACCCATCTCAATGACCTGATGACCCGGTGCGGTTTCATTCCTGCCCGGACCGAATACCGTATCCAGGAAGTCGGCATTCTTAATCGCAACATCCAGCAGGGTCCGTTTGCCGGTCGCCTGGTAATGCGCCACCGCCGCCTCGTAGAGATGTCCCATATTATACAATTCGTGACTGCCTCTGAGTTTTGACCAGCGTTCTTCGCCATACCAATTGATTAAGTTCTTCGCCTTGTTCGTCCGGCAGGTGTACAGGTAGCCGTCGGCCTCCTGTGCAGCGGCAATCTTGATAATCAGCTCATCCAGATATTTGTCGAGCTTCGGGTCTGGATGAACGCTCAACGAGTATGCAGCGCCTTCAAGAATCTTGTAGGGGTCCGTATCATCGAAAGGATAATTGCCGCGATGCTCACCTTCCATCAGACCGCCGGCTATGGCAAAATTATCAATCCGACCGGTCTCTTCACACTTTCCAAAGGCGTAAGGAATTGAGACCTTTCGGTTCGTCTCAATCCGGGGCGCCCAGAACTCGTCCGTAAGCTCAACATCAGTGAAAGGTACCGGCACAATAGGGTAATCCTTTGAGACCTTACTCTTTACATCGGCCTCACATTCCTGAAGAGCTGCCGCCAGGCAAATCCCAACAAGCAGTATTATTCTGCTTATCTGTTTTACCCTCATAATATGCCCCTTTCAATTTTGCCGTTTATCTTATTGGTTCGAAAAACTTCTCAAAAAAACGAATTCTATTCGTGCCGATAGACTTCCCAGCCCATATAGTTGTCAAGAGCTTCGGCAATCGCATCGGCTTTTTCCGTCCGGCTCACAGCGACATGATGTTCAAAACCCATCCTGCATACATATTGCATAAGGTCCTGAAGGTTTGGAATTTTCATCACGCCATAACCGCCGAATGTGTCAAGTTTATCATTTGTGAACTCACCCTCACCGACATATACGCTGATGATGCCGGCAGTATCGTCAGTAGTTGTTCTGCAGAAAGTTGCCTTGCCCGATGCTATCCTGCCAACAACGGTGCCGTAAGTATTGTCTTTTCCTACTGTCCCGGCAATTATCTCCTGGTAGTCCATTTTTGAATCCTTGAAGAATGATTTTGGCAGATTGCTGCAATGGAATAAGACGGCTTTATCAGGCTCGGCGCCGTAGTTATTGTTCCAGTCCAGAAGTGCGCTGGGCATACCGCCTGCCAATTGCAGAACGTACATTCCCAATAAGCCCGTAATATCAACCTCGCACGCGCTCGGAACCAGCGACTCGCTCATTATGCTCATAAGTGTGCAGGGCACTATTCCGAAGAATTCTTCCAGAGAGGTCCAGCACTGAATCGCTGTGCCGTCAAGCTCGTTTTCTTTTATCCACTGGTCCACCACGTAACCGAATTTTGCCATCTTTAAGAGCTTGTCGGCAGGAATTGATTTGGTCGGAATGTATTTATCGATAGCATTCAATTTCCTCTTGACCCCCCTATCGTTATCGGCCAGCCGTGCAACTCTTCCAAGAATTTCAGACAAATCTATCGTCTCTACCGAAATGCCTGAGAGTTCGAGGAGTTTTTCGCTGTAACGGACGGTATTAAAAGCCCCCGTGCGGGCGCCGATGGCGCCAAACCTGGCGTTTTTCAGGCCCTTAACAATTCTGCATATCGAAGCAAAATCGTCCAAATCTTTCTTAAACTCGGTCGAAGTAACCTTGACCGTATGTGAGTTTGTCAGTGTGTATGGGATACCTGCCTGTCTAAGATTGTTGCAAACGCTTATCTTGCCGCAGAAAGAATCCCGTCTGTTGGCAATGCTCATTTTACCCTGTTCATCCGGCTCAGCATGAATCAGAATCGGCACGTTAAGCCCTGAGCGTTTTATTGTTTCGGCCACTCCCTTTTCATCACCGAAGTTCGGCAGCGTTACAATTACCCCGTCAATCTTGTCAGTCCTTTCTGCAAAAAGTGCAGCGCATTTCTTGGCATCCTCAAAGGTCTCAACTGCGCCGTATTTCGTCTGCTGCATCGACAAGGCGACCGAGTTGAAACCATTTTTCTTAAGCACTTCGAGTATATTCTTTCGTCCTTCCCTCGCTAACGCATCCGGGAAAAATCCTCTGTTCCCAACGATTACTCCGAATGTTGTTTTATTCATTTTCGTTTCTCCTAAAGAAGACCAAAGATACAAGACTAAAGCTGACCGTAATAAGCGTTCTTGCCGTGTTTCCGCAGGTAGTGCTTATTGAGAAGGGCTTTGCTAATCGGTTTTTGTTCAGGATTTATCATAATAGTTCCAAGGGCCATTTTTGCTGTTTGCTCTAATACGACCATAGATTCGACAGCCGCTGCGGCATTTTTGCCCCAGGTGAAAGGGGCATGGTTGGCAACAAGTACCGCCGGCATTTTCATTGGGTCTAAATCTGCAAACCGCCTGACTATACACTTACCTGTGTTTAGCTCATAATCACTTCGTATCTCATCCTCGGTCATTATCTCAGTAACAGGTATCGGGCCGTAGAAATAGTCGGCGCCGGTAGTACCGAAGCAGGGAATTTCCCGACAGGCCTGTGCCCACATAGTTGCGTTGGTCGGATGAGCATGGCATATACCACCAATAGCTTCTAAATTTCTGTAAAGCTCAAGATGGGTCGGCGTATCTGATGAAGGCTTTAGAGTCCCTTCGATTATATTACCATCTAAATCAAGCAACACTATTTTCTCGGGTGTAAGCTCATCGTTCATAACGCCACTGGGTTTAATAGCTATTACACCAATGGAACGGTCTATTTCGCTGACATTGCCCCAGCTATAGATGACGAGCTTGTGCTTTTGCAGCTCAATATTTGCATCGCAAACAGCTTTTCTTAAATCTTCGTACACAATAAATCCTTGTAAAAATTTGCCAATTCGCCGGCTTTTAGAGCAGCCCCAGTGACAGAAGACAGAAGTCAGAGTCTGCCCTCTGTTTTCTGTCCTCTGTCAAACACTGTCTTTGATATCCAAGAGCTCTTTCATAACGTTGGCCAATTTTCCGGAGCAATCCGGCAGACCAAAAGCATCGTGCAATTGCTTATAAAGGGCATATAATTTTTGATAGACGCCGTGATTTTCCGGTATGGGTTTATAAGTGGCGTCTTTAATCCCACACATAGCGGCCTGAGCATCCTGGAAATTTTCATAGCCGCCGGCCTTCTTACCTGCTACCACAGAACCGGCGATGCAGGCGCCCAAGGCACAGCTCTGGGCGGAACGAGATATCTTCATCTCCCTTCCGGTAACGTCAGCGTAAATCTGCATAAGCAGCGGGTTCTTTTCGGCGATTCCGCCGCAGTTTATAATTTCTGAAACTTCGACGCCGTATTCCTCGAATCTATTGATAATAGTAAGCGCCCCGAAAGCGGTCGCCTCTATCAACGCCCTGTAAATCTCTTCCGGCTTTGTATGTAATGTTTGTCCTGTTAGTAATCCGGTCAGGCGCTGGTCAACGAGTATTGTCCTGTTGCCATTGTTCCAGTCCAGCGCCAATAAGCCGGACTGGCCCGGCTTGAGCTTTGCCGCCCTTTCAGTAAGAGCTTCGTGGGAGCCCGCTGCTTTTCCGCCCGCCTGGATATAATTCACGAACCAGTTAAAAATGTCACCTACTGCTGATTGACCTGCCTCGAGTCCAAAGAAACCCGGCAAGATGGAACCGTCAACTATGCCGCAAATTCCAGGTATGTCCGCCAGTTCCTGGCTCGACTCGGACACGAGCATATCACATGTACTGGTGCCGATTATTTTAACTAATTTGCCCGGCGCAATACCGGAGCCAACGGCTCCTAAGTGAGCGTCAAAGGCTCCAACCGCCACGGGAGTATCGGCAGGCAACCCGAGTTTTTGTGCCCATTGTTCTGTGAGCGTTCCTGCCTGCGTTTCTATGGTATAGGTTTTTTTATAAAGACGGTCATAAAGCTCGCCGAGCTTTAGGTCGAGCTTGACAAGGAAGTTTTTTGCGGGCAGCCCCCCCCACTGCTCACTGAA
The DNA here is from genome assembly GCA_049287505.1 of Sedimentisphaerales bacterium. Classification (GTDB taxonomy): domain Bacteria; phylum Planctomycetota; class Phycisphaerae; order Sedimentisphaerales; family Anaerobacaceae; genus NIOZ-UU13. The sequence goes on from JBAQFY010000267.1 coordinate 9,971, forward strand.
CATAGCTTTATGACCGGCGGCGCATCGGCTTCGTTTAATCATATCCGGCTGCGTAGTGCCCGTTAATACCGCCGGAATATAATCGCAGCATTCAACCCAGCTATATGCCGCATTAAAAACTGTCGGGTCTGTTCGCAAACAATGAAGAACTTTGCCGAAAAACCATTCCGACGAATATGTCCCGCCGCACTTGGCGAGGTATTCGGGATGTTCTTTTTGAGCTAATTCGGTTATCTCAGCAGCTTCGGCGTGTCCGGTGTGGTCTTTCCACAACCAGGCACAGGCGTTTGGATTATCTTTAAATTCATCCAGCATACTCAAAGGCGTGCCGTTTTTATCAACGGGGATTGGTGTCGAGCCGGTTGTATCAATACCGATGCCTATAATCTGGTCGGTATCAAAATCCTTATCGGCTTTCTTGGCCTCAGCGATTACCGCTTTGATAGTAACCTCGATACCCTCTAAGTAATCAGCCGGGTTTTGCCTTGCCAGATTATGGTCATCCAAATCGAGTATGATACCGGATTCACCGGTTTCATATTCATATACCACTGTCCCCAGCTCGCTGCCGTTACTAACATCAACCAATAGTGAACGTACAGAATTCGTCCCGAAATCCAGTCCGATTGTATATGCCATAATTTGCCCTCTTAATTGGTAATTTTACTTGCTGCTGATAGTAAGTGCTTTTACGTCAAGTGTCAAGTGTTCAATCTGCTTTTGAAAACCTCCGAATTTTGCGGAATAATTCAATCGGCTGTCTGCAATAAATGGCCCATAACAAACGTCTATAAGGTCAGAACAAAGAAAGCTAAATAGTGTTAAGGAATATAACTATGAAGGATAATCATTACTTAAAACCGGCCTGGACACATAATGGCTCTGTAAAAACAGACCTTCCCTTAACGGTAATCGTAAAGAAACGGAGAAAAATAATAGATGCTTTAGGCGCAGGCCAGCTCTTTTGTGTAGGCAAAGTCTATCTGAGGACCAGCAACGGCTCAGTAAGGATAAGGTAATGGTTTAAGTTTACTAATATTTCCTGAATCTACATTTCCATTCAGTATTTTCTGAAACACTTTTCTGCCTTTTTGATTCCACCAAAAAAACCTCTTTTAATCTTGATAACGTACTGGACGGTGCGACCGGAAACCTATGCTATGAGAGGGGCATTCAACTCGTGTACAGTCGATTCTATGTCTTACGATATGTCAAAAACCTTTGTTAGTTGCGTAATTTCAAAGACCTTTCGCAGACCCGGCTCCAAATTGCATAGTCTCAGCTTACCACCGCGTTCGCTTACTCTCTTGTGGACTCTTATCAAAAGACCTAACATAGCGGATGTCATGAATCTCACGTTGGCAAAATTCATAACCATTTGGTTATCCTTATTTTTCTCAATGATAGGCCTTAAAGATTCTTGAAGCTCTCTAATTTGTTCTTCGTCGAGGATACTTTCGTCGTTAAACGTCACAAAGGTTACTCCCAGGCCATACTCGACTTTCATTCTTTTCTGCTTCCGTTTCATCGCATCGCTTTATCAGGGTATTGTTTGAGCCGTTGGTATCGTCTTTTTCACAGATTTTGCTATTGGACAGCAAGTATCAGAGCGTTAGTTTAACCAGAAGCTAAAATACAGATACAGACCAAGCACCAGGCCTAAAACCACGACCGTCATCAGCACCTCTATAAGACCCCAGCTTTCGCGGCTTTCCTTTTTTTGTTCGGGTGTGGCTGTGGCATAGGTCAGTTCGACAATTTTTTCGTATTTTGGCGGCGCAGTCAATAGTGAGACCCCGACTATCACCACAATACTAATTAACAACAACCAGCCTGAAGCAAAAAGGAAGTTGTATTGTCCGATACTAACAAGCCAGTCAGGCGATGTAATCACGGGGTCATTACCACCTGTAAGTGCCTGCAGGGCCAGCTTGCCCATCCCCGCGACAAAACCAATCGCCAGGCCAGCCACTGCGCCTTTGCCGTTAATTCGCTTAAAGAACAGACCAAGCAGGAACACAGCAGTAATTGGCGGTCCCAGATAGCTTTGAACATCCTGCAAATACTTATATAACCCCCCCTGGGAAACGCGCTGCATAACGGGAATCCAGATTATTCCCATCACGACCACGACCAGCGTTGCGATTCGACCAACCGTAACGAGGTGACGTTCGGATGCCTTGGGATTTATCTTTTCATAAATATCCACTGTAAAAAGAGAGGCACATGAATTAAAAAGTGATGACAGAGAGCTCATCAAAGCTGCTAACAACCCCCCTACAACTAAGCCGCGAAGCCCGGCCGGCAATAACGAGCTGACCATAACCGCGAAGACCTTATCTCCATCGGGCACTTCCTGGCCGTTGGTTATTTTCGTGGGGATTGTAATCAGTCCCTTTTGATGAAGGGCATAACCGATGAGACCCGGAACAATAAAAATCATCACAGGCCAAACCTTCAGGAAGCTGCCCCAAAGAGCGCCTCGCCGGGCATTCCGAAGGTCTTTAGCCGATAGCGCCCTCTGTACGATATACTGGTCTGTACACCAGTACCATATCCCGATTATAGGTGATGCGATTATTATGCCAAGCCATGGGAAGTTTGGGTCCGAGTTTGGCCGCCATAGCGCAAAATTAGCGGCATTCGCGCGGCATATTGTCTGCAGCTCGCTCCAGCCGCCGAGCTTACTCAGGCCAAAAAAGGTAATAAAGATTGAGCCGAGTAATAATATCACCGTCTGGGCGGTGTCGGTATAAACCACGGCACGCAGACCACCCGCAACGGTATAAATACCCGTAAGGACAACCGTTAATAGTGCCCCTATCCAGAACGCATCAAGAACGAAATTTTCCGTAACCGGTACCCGAATTTCTGGTAAAAGTACGTTGAACACTACACCGCCGGCATAGACTGTCACTGATACCTTTGTAAAAACATACGCTACAAGTGAGACGATTGTTAATATCCAGCGGGCCGTCGAATTAAATCGCCTTTCAAGAAACTCCGGCATAGTAAATACCTTCGAGCGGTAATAAAAAGGCACAAATACCCAGCCTAACATTACCACAACCCAGGCGTGCAATTCCCAGTGCGCCATACCCATACCGCTGGTTGAGCCTTGACCGGCCAATCCGACGATATGCTCAGAGCCGATATTTGAGGCAAAGATTGAAGCCCCGACCACAAACCACGGCATATGTCTTCCGGCAAGGAAGTAATCTGTCGATGTCCTTTGTTTCTGCAGAACCACCCACCAGACAATCACTAACATCAAGCCGAAATAACCTGCAACCGCCACCCAGTCTAATGCTTCGAAGCCGCCCATAACTTAGTCCTTTCAAGTATGTGTTCAAAACGTTTTTTGACGCAATTCTCGAACCGGAAGTCTTTCATATAAGCTCAAGTACAGAAAATTTCAAGATTTTTTCTTTTTTCTTTAATGCACGCCCTCACACTTTGTCATTCTGAGCGGTCCGAAGGACTCCTTACGGAGAACGCAGTGAAGCGAAGAATCTCTAATCCTTTTCCAATGCCGGATGCTTCTCTGAGTTTACCCCGCCCCTGCGGCAGGGGCGGGGTTTACCCTTGAGCGCAGCGAAGGGCTCAGCATAACAATAAGAGCAAACATTCATTTTCTTAGAAGCTTGCTCTGTTGAAAAGCCACAAAAACTGTCATTCTGAACGGAGCGAAGCGGAGTGAAGAATCTCTTTATGGTTCCAGAAATGAGATTCTTCGGCTTCGCCTCAGAATGACAGTCCACGTTTTCAACAGAGCAATACTGTTATAGTATCAAAATCCTGCCTATTTGTAACCGGCTAACCGGGAAATCCACGCTGATATTCCTTTCACATCCGCACGACCTGCACTTTTATTTTGCTTTGCACGTCCGGCCAGGGCATCTTGTCCGTCCAGCCCCACGCCCTTGCTGTGGCAACCTTTATCGCCATCCTTAGAGCAGAACCGGCGTCAGATTTGTCTTTAAGGCCCTTCAAAAAACCGCCCAATAAATAATCACCACAGCCGACTGTCGATAACACCCTTCTGCGACCGACGCATCGGCCCTGCCAGGCGCCTTTCCTCGTAACGACAACGCCGCCCTTTTGGCCGCGGCTTATCACAACAATCTCAACTTTGTCCAGCAGCTTACGACCGGCCTTGACCAGACCTGATGGACTATCCGATACCTGCTCACCCAACAGCTCCCGCAATTCCTCCACGTTCGGCTTTATCAGCCAGGCGGCGCCGGTCTCAAGAATCCGTTTCAAAGCATCTCCGTATGTATCCACAACAATTCTGGCACCACGTTCCCCGCACGATTTTATAATCCGAACTACATCGCCGACAAATTCATCTTCCGGCATCACCCCGGCAAAAACACAAATACCGCCCCGACGCACTATCGCTTCGAGGTCAGCTTCCAATTTTCTTAAAGCTTTTTTCGAAGCCAATTCACTTCTATTGCGCAAATGCATCTCCCGGTTATTGGCCGTATCAACGACGGTTATATTCCGGCGGGTACCACCGTCAACTGCAGTCATTTTAACTTGAACAAACTTCTTAAGGGCACGCATAGCTTTCAGCATTTGCTGGTAATCATCCCGGCCCCACAGGCCGGCTGCAATGCTTTTTTCTCCCATCCACGCCAGGGCCCGTGAAATATTCATTGCCTTCCCCGCCGGTTGAAATGTGGTTGTTTCGACTTCCCTGTGCAGCCCCCACTCCAGCCCTTCTCCATAGCAGAGAATATCCCACGCCGGAGACAACCCCACAGTTATAAGCGAAAAATTTCTGTTCATATTATATGCTATCCGCTGCACGCAGTACGTTATTTGAGTTTGCTCCCAACTGCCCGCAGGCCGCGAGAATATTGCTGCCCTTCTTTAATCGTATAGTAGTCTCGATGCCGGCCTCCTCAATGACTTTAGCGAACGCCGACATTTTTTCTCTGCTGCTGCCGGTGAATTCGCAGCCGGCGTGAGAATTATATTCGATGAGGTTCACATTACACTTGATACCTCGCAGCAATTTTACGAGCAGCTCGGCATGTAGCGTCGAATCGTTCAGTCCCTTTATCATAACGTACTCAAACGTAACGCGCTCTTTTGTTTTTTGTTGATAGGTTTTCACCGCGTTGAGCAGTTTCACAATCGGATATTTCTTATTCATGGGCATCAGCTTGCTTCGTAAATCATCCGTTGGAGCATTCAGCGAGACTGACAGGCGGGGGCGTAAATCTTCATCCGCCAGCTTTTTTATAGCCGGAGCTATGCCGCACGTGCTGATAGTCAAATGCCTTATGCCGATGTTCTTACCTGCCGGTTCGTTCAGTATCCGCACCGACTTGACCACCGCCTCGTAATTCTCGAGTGGTTCGCCCATTCCCATATATACGACATTGCTGATTCTGCCGGTGTCCTTCTGGACGGTGTTTACCTGGTCAACGATTTCCCCTGCCGTAAGGTTTCGCCGGAACCTTACCTTTCCGGTGGCACAAAACACGCATTTCATCACACAGCCGACTTGGGTCGAAATGCAAAGCGTCTTTCGACTGCCATCGAGCAACAGCACAGTCTCAATCCTGTTACCGTCCCCAAGGCCAAACACGTACTTGACCGTTCCATCTTTGTCGGTCAATATGTTATGGGTTTCAAGATGGGAGATATAGTAGTTTTGCTCGGCCAGCTGCTCTCTAAAGGTCTTGCTCAGGGGGGTAATTTGAGAAATCTCTGCAGCATCTTCTACGTGGATGAAATGAAAAATATAGCCTCCCAGATACTTTTTCTGCTTCATCCCGACCCCTCTTCGAGGGGCGGGATTCATCCCCACAACTATCTGTTCAAGCTCGCTGAGTGTTTTTTCTTTGAGGTCTTTGTTCATAACAGAGGAGAGTTTACCAGATAAAAACTTAACTGTCGAATCCGCCTCGGTGGTTAGAACTTCATGTTTACGATAAAAGATACATGCAGTTGGTTAGAGTGTCCACCCGATTTAGACACCCAATCTCGGTAGTTTCCATAGCTTTAATACACAATTGTTCCAAAATAATAAAGTCAGTAAAAATTTGACTTTTGGTCCTATAAAATATATAATATTTCCGCAATGTTCGGTAAACAAAATCCTTTAGCAAGTCCTTTTTAAGGAGGAATATCAATGCCTGAACACGGAAAAACATGTCGGTCGGCAACTATCTTATCATTATTTGTCCTTCTGATGGCTTCTGCACAGTCGGGCTTAGCTGCCATGATTCCAGTGCCAACCGACTACCTAACAATCACTGCGGCGCTGGATGCCGCCAACAACGGCGACGCCATCCATTACCCACAAGATGCGTTTTTTGCTACGGAAAGTGATGATGAGCCTACGAGCGCCCTAGCCTATCCAGGCCCGGATGGCAATCTGGTTTATACTACTTATTGTAATGTAGGTGATACTCAGTCGCTCAACACTCTTCCTGATTGGTCGAATTGTGGTTATATGGGCGGTGGTGTTAAGATTCCAGATGTCTCTGTGAAAAAGATTATTGAACCAACGACCCTTGGTAATCAAGCACTTATCCAGGAAGCTATTGATTACGTTTCGAGACTTCCTTTCGATAGCAATGGTTTTCGAGGTGCAGTTTTGCTCAAGAAAGGTACGTATGGAGTTGAGGGAACTATATTTATTAGAGCAAGTGGAGTTGTTCTGCGTGGTGAAGGCCAGGATCCAAATAATGGGACGAGGATTATCGACACCGGACAACAGCAAGACACTTTAATCTCTGTAGAAGGTGGAGGCAGAACTGAGTGGACCAATACCCGAACACGGATAACAGATTCTTTTGTACCAGTGGGCTCACAAACTTTTGCGGTTAAATCCACAGCCCAATTTTCTGTGGGCGACCACATTATTGTTCACCGCCAGACCAATCAACAGTGGATTGATGACCTTGATATGGGACAATATGGCTGGACTCCAAGTTATTATGAAGATAAATGGGAGCGCGTGATAACATCCATCGATGGAAACAAAATAACCATAGACGTTCCTATTGTGCAGGCAATAGAAGACAAGTATGGTGGTGGTTCGATCTTTAAGTACTCTTCTGGGGGACGCATATCGAATGTCGGCTTGGAGTGCTTGTGGCTGGAGTCCGAATATGATTTCGAAGATGATGAAACTCACGGCTGGAATGCCGTAGAACTGCAAAATGTGGAAAACGCCTGGGTAAGGCAGGTGACCGCAAAGTATTTTGGATACTCTTGCGTAAACGTCAAGAGTGGTAAGAACGTTACGATTCAGGATTGTGCCTGTCTTGACCCAAAGTCACAGACGACCGGCAGCCGAAAGTATTCCTTTCCTATTGACAATTGCTGCTTCATTTTGGTTCAACGATGTTTTACCCGTGGAGGCCGTCATGATTATGTCACACATAGCAGAGTCCCAGGGCCAAATGCATTTGTAGATTGCTTAGCTATACAATGCTTTAATGATTCCGGCAATCACCATCGCTATGCAGAGGGAACACTATTTGATAATATTAAGGCAAAGGAATTGGCTGTGGAAAATCGGGGCCCCTCCGGCACCGGCCACGGCTGGTCAGGAGCGCAGACGCTCTTTTGGAATTGCGAAGCGAGAACGAAATGCCATGCTCCGCTTGGCGCGATGAACTGGGCAATTGGAGTTATCGGTGATATGCGATTGGGCTCATGGTTCCCGCACGAGCCTTTGGGCTACTGGGAATCACATGGCACCCATGTTACGCCGCGAAGCTTGTATTATAAGCAGCTGGAGGACAGGCTTAGCCCAGAGGCTGTGGAAAATGTAACGATTCCGGCGCAGCGAACTGGCACAATATGGAATGAATTGAATAATTGGGCCGGTGTAGGACGAATAAGCATTTTCGAACCTATCTATCAGACATATTTTTCACAAGGCCTTCCTGATGGATGGTCAATTATTGATGGCTTTTCTGACGGACAAACATGGACATTTGAAAATCCAGGCAATAGAAGTAATTCTAATTGGGGCGGCGTTTTCATGATTGTTGATAGTGACCAAGCCGGTGAGATAGATATGGATGAAGCGTTAATAAGCCCTAATATAGATTGCTCTGCATATACAAATGTAATGATAAAATTTAAGCATTACTTTAATCAGTACGAAGATGAAATTTTTGATGTTGATGCTCGCGCTGGAGGAGGCAACTGGATAAATGTAGTGCGATATCAAGGGGCAGGTGCCTCAGGACAAGCTGAGTTAGATATATCGTCAATTGCTGCAGGCCAGATAGATGTTCAGATAAGATGGCACTACTATAACGCAAATTATGAAAATTTCTGGGGAATTGACGATGTTGAGATTTATGGAGCATATTAATGCGGTAACAGCTAAGCAAGGTATTTATTCATCCTCACTATCAACTGAGACGTACCCTCGCTGCCCCTCACTTATACTTGTGGTGAGCTTGTCGAATCCATAAGCAGGCTCCGACGAGCTCTCGCTTTCCGATTCCTCCGCTTGGCTCTCCGCTTCCATCCGCTCGCGGACACGCTCATACTCCTCTAATGTCATTATAACTTCACGTGCCTGGCTGCCCTTATACTCGCCGAGTATTCCCGCCCCGGCCATCATCTCGATTATGCGTGAAGCTCTGGCATAGCCGACACTCAATCTTCGCTGAAGCAGCGACACACTACCACGTCCCGTCTCCAGAATAATCCGAACCGCATCATCGAACAGCTCGTCTTTTATCATTTCAGACGTATCCAGCTTCTTGAGCCCAGTCAGTTCAGGATGGAATTGCGGTTCGGCAACATCCTTAAGGTGTTTAACAATTCGCTTTATTTCCATCTCATCGACAAAAGTGCCCTGAGCACGAATCAAATCACTCGTGCCGGGTTTTAGAAACAGCATATCACCCTCACCAAGCAGTGTTTCTGCTCCGTTCTGGTCGAGGATAATTCGGCTGTCCATCCTTGCTGCAACGCGGAAACCAATCCTGGTCGGCATATTTGATTTTATCAGCCCGGTAACAACTGTCGCCTGAGGCCGCTGAGTAGCTAAAACAATATGAATACCAACCGCCCGGCTCTTCTGCGCAAGGCGAACAATATAAGCTTCTATCTCTTTAGGTGCCGTCATCATCAAATCTGCAAGCTCGTCAATTACTATCACAATATACTGTATTCTCTTTGGAATCTTTGTTTCTTCCTCGGCACTGCTCGGATTAAACCGCTTAACAATCTCCTCGGCACCGAGCCTGTTATACTCAGCAACATTCTTAACCTTCGCCTCAGCCAGCAGAGCATATCGCTCATCCATCTTCACAGTAGCCCACTCAAGTATCTGGACAGCCGTTTGGGTCTCGGTAACTATGGGACACATCAGGTGCGGAATAGTATTAAACGCCGTCATCTCGACCATCTTAGGGTCAATTAGAATCGTCTTTACTTCATCAGGCCGTTTCGTAAGCAATATGCCTGTTATGATACTGTTTATACACACACTTTTACCCGAGCCGGTCGTGCCGGCGATAAGCAAATGCGGCATCTTGGTAAGGTCTGAAACGAGTGCTTCTCCGGAAGAATCCTTGCCCAGAAACAGTGGTATCTGCATATTCTCCGGCTTGCTGCCCGCTAATTCCATCATATTCTTCATACGAACTTTTTCTTTTTCGCTGTTTGGTACCTCAATACCTATGGTATGTTTACCCGGCAGGGGGGCCACGACCCGAACCGCACCGACACCCAGCGCGCGAGCCATATCGTTTGACAACGCCGCTATCTGGCTGACCTTCACGCCCGCTGCAAGCTCCAGCTCAAACATCGTAATGACCGGGCCGGTATCGGCTGCAACCACCCGTGCATTGATATTAAACTCCGACAGCAGCCTCTCCAAAGCCACCGCCTTGGCCTTGATGACCTTCTCCTGCACCGCAGCAAAACTATACTCCGGCTCAGCCAACAATTCCAACGGCGGCAGGATATAATCTTTATATGATGCCTGAACGACCGAACTTTTGGCTGCCGGGGCGATTGGACGTCTCACTTTTTCGCTGACTGGTTGTTTCATAGGAATATTCTCTATCGGTTTAGCCGTGCTAACATCTGAAAGCTTCGGTGTTTTACTATTAACAATCAACGGCTGTTGCCTGGCGTTTAGTTTCTGCCAGATATCGTTTATCCCCTGTCCGACTATGGTGGACCGCTTTGTCGCCGACCACGCCGGTATAACAGCACCAAATGCTTTTCTTGCCCCAAAATCAAACCATCTCAATAACTTCAAAATAAAATTATCCGCCAATAGAAGAATTCCAACTACCCAGATAGCTGCCACTAATATAAATGTTCCCAACGATGCAAAATGGCTTCGCAGAAACTGCGCCGCCCCGAGCCCCAATACACCGCCTGAACCCATTGGGAAACCAAAGAACCGATAAGGCCATAAGCACTGGACGCTCATTGAAGCCGCCACCGTTATTAGTCCTAATCCGATTGTCCGCAAAATCAACTGGCTTGTCGGCTTGTGTATGTGTATAAGTTTGGCGACCAGAAAACAAATGCCCGAAACGAGTACCACAAATACCCCAGGTCCGGTATAATACAGCAGATAGTACGCACAAAATGCTCCTGCTGTCCCGCACCAGTTAGCAGGGGGGCTATTATGAGGATACACAAACCTGCTCGGCCAATCACTGATGTCGAAACTAAGACAACTGCACAGAACAACCAGACACACACCTATCCCAAGGCATATCAGCGCTGTCCAGGCCCCGGAATGCGTTCTTTCGCCTTCTGAGACTCTTTTATATGATTTATTTCTTTTCACAGCTATTGTTCTTATTCGAGTCCTATAAAAAAAGCATACCTTGCGCACTTAAACCTTCCGTCCGACATTGGACGTAATCTATATCGGCAGCTCTTCCCCCTTTTCTGCAAAATTGCCTTGGCTCCAAAAACGTAATAATGGGTGCTTTTGCCCCCGATATTCGCTATTCAATAAAGAGCGGCCTTATATGCCGTTCGTATATGTTCTCTGTTACGTTCTCTGCGATAATACCCTCATATTTCTCAAGCGCATGCGTAAAACGTGTCCCCATCTCAGCGGCAATCTTATATCCCACATGGAGGAGCTGCCGGAAGTTGGAGTTGTAATGTTCACAAGATTGGTCGTGTCGCAGCACCGCCGCAAATCGTTCGCCATCCCATTTGTCAACCACTTGTGCAGTGGGTAATTTTGCTCTATCGATATCAATAACTGTTTGATATGGTCCGCAAAGCTCATCCATCCGCGATAGCGCCCCGGTGTAAACCTCTTTCGCAATTGATAATCCGTCTCCGCCGGCCGCTGCTAAGCCGATTAGCTCCTCCAGCCACGTTGTGCCCGCTGTCTTAATATGCAGCCCGGCATCGTATTTCTTCAGCGCCTTGGCGATTGGCCCGTAAATCGAGAACTTATCGCTGCCGGAGTGAATGCTGAGTTTAAGATTCTCAGGCAAGCCGAATTCTTTGACTGCAAAAGCAATCACCGCCACGTCCTCTTCAAACTCTTTTGCAAAACCTCTCACGTTACCGACATAATCCACCCCTTTGTTGAATCGCCCTGTGAATTTCGGTGCAATCGTCTGGGCTGGAATCCCTTCGTCGGCAATCGCAGCTAAGATAAAGAACATCTCTGCCGGCGTTTGCGGCTGGTCGGTCTCATCCATTGAGACTTCCGTAATAAAGTTATCTGCGCCTTTGGTTGCTTCAATATGACGGTAGATTTTGCCCGCCTGTTTAACTGCAAGTAGAAACTTACATGCTATTGCTCTTATTTGTATCTCGCTGATTTTAAAAATCTCATCAATACCGTCAATTGCAAGCGAACCGATATATTTTTTGTACTTTTGAATAAAAGAATTCACATCCCCCGCTGCTTCGTTTTTGCGAAGCAAAACGGCGGGGGTCTTACCAATGTAATCGGCAACGTCAAGCGTGAAAAAATCGCTCGACTTGATGAATCCGTCAACGTTATTCAACCCGATATGGTCGGCATCCACGAAATACGGCCTATTCCAGCCATAGGACGTTATCGCATCGTCGGCCTCTTTACGCGTATCTGCCGGGCTTGTTCCTATGATAGTGTGCTCCCTATGCGACTTGTTCCAAACAGGTGTAACGTCAAGGCCCTGTTCTTTCGCTTTTATCAGAGCAGCAAGTTGCGGCTTGCCTTGATGGCAGAACCTGTCACCGATTCCAAAGGAATATTTCCCTAAAACCATAAGTTTATTTCCCATCATTCAATCAATGCTCAAACACTCAGTTATTACTCTCACGAATGAAAACCTTTTTGATATCGGTCATACGAACTATCGAATCAGTATCTGCCGGGCGGGGAGCATTCAGGCTGTCAATTAATGCATCCTCAACATCTTCCAGGACAACTCCATGACGCTGGTCACTCTTTGCTAATTGAAGTTGCACGTTGAGCAGCTTTAAGCCCTTAACGTGGCGGCAGTAAAGTCCGTAAGCCGGCAGCCTGCCGAACATCGAATACTCCGGATAGTCTTCAGCCTTCTCAGGGACAGCGCGGCTGGCGTCCTCCTTGGTTCCGCCACCGGCACACGAAAGCCGAATGTTACTGAAAGTAACGTTCTCTATCTTTGCCTCCGGCAGCCCGGAAATCGCACAGCCCGTCGCATTGGCGCCGGTCGCTTCGATATTGCTTATCGTAATGTTCTGCATCACCCCAATCCCCGGCTTTTCCATATCTTTCTTAAAAGGCCTGGCGCGATTACCTAACCGCAAAAATATCGGCGCTCCGATTTTGTTCATTGTGATATTTGAGATAACTACTCTGTCCATAACCCCACCGTCCACTATCTCCAGCGCCACACCAGCCAGACGGGTATCATAAATCGAGCAGCCGGTAATAACAATATTCTCAAAACCACCATTGGATTCCGTGCCCATCTTCAGCGCATTACATCGGCTGCTCAAAACGCAGTTACTGACCACCACGTTTCTGCACGGCCGGGCCGATGTGCTCTTGAGCACGATGGCATCATCTCCTGAATGGATATTGCAGTCTGAAATGATGACCCTGTGGCAGGAGTCGATGTTGATACCGTCGTTGTTAGCGTTGACAAGACTTCTGACCGTGATTCCGCTGATATGAACGTCGTCGCAGGCCAAATAATGCTGCACCCACATCGGCGAGTTCCTGATGGTTACGTCCTTTACTGTGACGTTTCGACATTGAATAAATCGAATTATGTATGGGCGCACCTTATATGGCCCTTTGAACGAACGTCCCTGGCCGTCGATAATGCCTCTGCCAACGATGGCGACCCTCTCGAGATTTTCCCCATAAATTAAACTCTTGTCGGTATAGTTGTCTGTGTACGACCTAAAAACCTGTACAGTAGGGGGGTAGTCTTTCAGGTCCGCGCTGCCTAACAATGTACAGCCGGAATCGAGTTTCAGGGTCACGCCGCTTTTCATATAGATAGTGCCGGACAGAAAAAGCCCTTGCCCCAGATAAACGGTCCCGCCGCCGTCCTTGGCGCATTTATCTATCGCCTTCTGAATAGCTGTGGTGCACAGCGTTTTGCCGTCAGCTTTAGCCTCATAGTCACGCACATCATAGACTGTCTCAGCACCCAGAACCGACCCCACCGTGAATATCCATATTAGTCCAATGAAAGTCCGGTATTTTGTCTTATTCATAGTTTTTCCTTCCTTAGCATAAGACTCTGCTTTCAAATTCTTAAACCAGCTTTAGCTCCATAAATACTGCACCCTCTATCGGATTATATCGATATGCACTGGTCTGCTTAAATCCGAGAGAAATATACAGCGCTCTTGCCGCCTCCATTGCCGGAACCGTGTCTAATCGCATATAGTTGTAGCCAATCTTTCCGGCCTCCTCAATGACGGCTTCGGCGAGTGCTCTGCCGATTCCCAAACCGCGAAAACGTTCTTTAACGTACAGTCTTTTCATCTCACATACGTCTTCACTTAACTTTTTCAGTCCGACGCACCCAACCGGCTGCCCTTTATATACGGCGAGCAGAAGACATCCTCTTGGCCGTACATAATCGCCCGGAAGATTAGTTAATTCTTCTTCGAAATCCTGAAAGTCTAAATCAAAATCGAGCTTATCCGCATATTCACCAAAAAGAGTGCAGACACGCTCAAGATTTTCACCACTTTCAGCTTGGAGTATCTCCAACATATACTCTTATCCTTGGTTCACCCGCGCCCCTGCCGCAGGGGCGGGGTTCACCGGCTGTTACTATCCTCCGCCAACATTTCTTCAAGAATATCAACTGCATCCTGCACCATTTTGGGGCATATCGAAGAAAACAGGCCTTTTTCTTGTGCCTCTTTCATTCCCTCCGGCGTGCTTAAATCGCAGCCAAGCAGTTCTCTGCACATAACAGAGTCGTTCCGGGCTTTGAATCGGTTTGTATATTCTTCGACTTTTTTGTATGTCTTTGCTTTTCCTGCCTTATCTTCTGCAGTGATGTTTCCATATTTTAATCCGAGAACCATAAAAGCTCCGCTAACCGCCCCGCAGGTATCACCCATACGCATTCCGCCGCCGAATCCTGTTGCCACTTTAAACGCCTTCTCACAATCAAGACCAAACTGTTCGCTATAACTGCTCAGTACCGCCTGAGAGCAATTAAAACCTTTCCTGAATCTCTCGACCGCCTGTTCGGATTTCGCACTCATAAAATTACTCCAATCGAACACAAAAGCTCAATTTACCCGCACCCCTGCCGCAGGGGCGGGGTTTACAACCGGCCTATCCATAAATTTTATGGATGCAATCGTATGATAAAGCTGCCCCATTGTCAGCGCAACCCGATATGTGGCCCATTGATACTTATCGTTATTGATACAAAGTTCCGTTGACAAAAATGGCTTACCCACACAAGAGCAAGTACGGTTGCCATTCAGGCCATGTTCCAGCTTCTCATATCTGTCCGCCCTCAGCACACGGATGTAAGAGCTCTCCTACCCGCTCGCTATCATATAAACAAATACCACAATCGCCCCTACAAAAGCCCACCCCACCAAGAAACCCAAAACTGATGTCCGTGACGGAACCGAGAGCTCTATATTGCTGTTCGGAAAAATATTGCGCCTCTCGGGCACCACTGCTCCCTCCGGTAAAGTACACGGATCATCCACCTGTTCACCCGGCGTAATCGGCGTCCGAACGAGCGCATAGAAATTCTCAAGTTTCTCCTTGCCCACCGGCCGCGTCACTAAGCTCACAATAATCCCGCTCATCAACCCGCTGCCAAGATACAAAATCATCTGCCACGGCAGATAAAGCTTCCCCTCCCAGAGCATAAACGCCGGCAGCACGTCCGCAAATTGCTCACTGAAATCCCATACCACTCGCTCACCGAATGTAATTGTGCTCGTGAACAGCATCACCACAAAGCTCACTAACGTCGCCGCCCATGCACCGGCCACCGTCGTCCGTCGCCAGAACAGTCCCAGCCAGAACGCAATACCCATCATAGCAGAAATCTTCCAGAATATTTCAAGTCCTGCTACGACCCCAGGCAGCCAAAATGCAAACACAACCCCACCGGAAACAACTGCAATAGACGCCACCCGACCAACAGTGATATAGTGACCTTGCTGACGTCCCGGCATCAAAGGCCTGTAAATGTTCTCCGTAAACAGAGCCGACGACGCTATCATAAATGCATCGCACGAGCTCATCACCGACGCCAGAAGCGCCGCCAGAAATACTCCAAGCACCCCCGGCAGTATCTTCGGCAAAAAGTCTCCTGCCACGGCCCCAAATACCTTGTCAGGCTCGACCTCCACCCCCTTGCTGCCAAAATAAACAATCGCCGCAACACCTGTCAGACACCAGGGAATCGTGCAGATACGCTTGATAATATTTCCGAACATCCAGCCGAATCTCCCCTCCATTTCCGTTTTACCGGCAGCACAGTTGCTCATCGTGTGCGGCTGCGTCACAATCCCAACCAGCGCATTAAACGCAATCACCGTAATATAAAAGAAGCCTATCTCCGCCGGTGCTACCAAATAAAGCTTCTGGGGTTCCGTTATCGCCTGGCGAATACCATCCATCCCTCCGACAGCATTCATAATCAACGGAAGCAGCAAAAATGAAAAGATTATCGTCAAAATACCCTGGATGAAATCCGTGATAATCGCCGCCGCAAGGCCGCCGGCTACGCCGTATATCACAAAAACCACCGTCATCAACGCTATTGCCGTGTTCGCCGAAAGCAGTCTCTGCGTGCTGGCCGATATAACCTCGCTCGAGCCGCGCAGCATCAAACCGATATTCACCGAAAGGTTCAGCATCCCGATAACCGCATAAAGCATCGCGACGCTCCGGCTGTACCGCGCCTCAAAGACATCCCCGGTTGTTATCGCACGAAACCGCCTCATCACAGGAGCTATCAGCCAGTAAAACGGCGTGCAGGGAAGCCAGAGCCACTGATACCATATCCCGGAAAGTCCGCTGGTGTAGCTCTTCGACGCAACTCCCACAGCCTGGTCCGAATGCGTACCCGCTCCAAACCCAAACATCACCATCATCACCTTGCCAAATCGCCGGGGCATAAAGAAATCAGCGGCTTTTTTTACTTTCCTCGCCGTCCACACACCAATCACCGCCATACCAACCAAATACAAGGTCAACACCAAAATATCCGCAATGTGCAATCCCAACATAGCGTTCACTCCTTACGGCCGGCTGCCGGAAATCGACTTTTGAAAATTGAAGATAGCAAATTGAAAATCAAAAAAAACCCCGCAGCGCATCCCTTCGCCACGGGGCAATGAAAAAGAACATATTTTCTATCCCAAACCTGTTAGATATAAGCTAATGCTCAATAGATACCCCAGAGTGTCCCAAAATACACCATTACGACCTGGCGTTGAATCCCGTCATTTTCCTTTCTCTTTTTTGCGTGACTCTTCGGCTATCTTCTCCAGCTTCTTCGTGCCCTTCTCGGCCTTACGCGGTATTCTTACTTCCACGCCGAGTCGCCCCAATTCACCGGCCACCTCCGGCTGCAGGGGGTCGAGCTGAAAACTACGCTTCAAATATTCCTCCGCCCGGACCTTATCATTCTTGCTCAAATAATAGTAGCCGAGCTGCTTATGAACCTTGGCCGAATTCGGCGCCAACTGTAGTGCCTGCTGATAACAATCAAATGCGTACTCATCAAGATGCTGCTTCTGAAACGCTAATGCGAGTCGAAATGCCCCGCTCGCTGAACTGGCAACCTGGTTCATATAAATATCGGCATAAGTTTTGGCCTTGGCAGTATCCCCGCTATCGAAAAATAACTTCACCATTGCTGCTTGAGCCTCCCTGTGAGTAGGGTCAAAATTCAAAACTACATTATAATGATACTCTGCTTTTAGCCACAACCTCTCGGCATGATACAATTGGCCTAATTCGAAATGAGCGTTAGGATTTTCAAATTTGCGGTCGAGCCTCTTCAGTAAAGCGGCCTTCTTCTGCTCAGCAGGTGTGCTCTTGACCTGTCCGGCGGCCAGACGGGCCTGGCCGGTTCCAACCACCCCGGCTTTTTGACCATTGCATCCGACAAGGAACATTGTGCAGAAGAAAAGAAGGGCAAAAACAAAAAGAGAAACCGAATCGAGCCCAAAGACAAAGCTTCCTGCTTTTATTTTCTTGCTTCTGTCCTTTCCTGTCATTATGACCTCCCTCAAAAAGCTTTCACCCGTCAAAAACACTCCTCCAATGTCATTGTACATTGCAATTTTGCCAAGCCGCCTAAAGCTTTGCAAGAAAAAATTGCTACAAATCAAATAAAATATAAATTTTTATTGATACTTGATGCCGGAGTAAAGCCGAAGTCCACCTATGGCAGCTTTGTTCCGAAGGCCGGAGGAACCGGATATCGAGAATTTCTGTAATAAAATATGCAGCTCCAGCGACTAATATAACAACAACCCGCCTCACGCGGGCTTAAAAACAGATTTGACTGCCCCGTTATAAAATCAATGAAGGAATCCCCACTATGCAGGGCTCTAAAAAAGCGGGGCTAAAACAAATGATACAGTAAGTCGTATCAGAGTAACGGTCTATGAGTCATTGTTGAATCAGAGTTTTATAAATTCCTTGTCGTATTTAGGAAAGCAGGTCAGTTATGTATGAAAGCAAACTTTTACCTAAAACCAGCCTGGACACATAATGGTTCCATAAGAACAGACCTTCCCTTAACGGTAATCGGAAAGAGAAAAAGAAAACTGATAGAAACCGTAGGCCCAGGTCAGCTCTTTTGTGTTGGCGAGGTTTACCTAAAGACCCACAATGGCTCATTAATAAGGATAAAATGAAGATTAAACTTCACTAATGTTTACCAAAGTCGATATTTCCCATCCAGAATTTATGTAATAAAATAGATAGCTCCAACGACTAATATAAAAACGGCTCGCCACAAGCGGGCTTAAAAATAGATTTGCTTGCCCCGTTAGAAACATAATAGATGGATACCGCCTTGCGGGAACCCATAAGCGGGGCAACAACGAAAGATTCTAACGGGGCGCGCAAGTGATTGACTGGCAGATAATTGTCGAAAAACATGGCCCGAGTGTGTGGCAGACCGCCTATAGGCTTCTGGGCAATAGTACCGATGCTGCCGACTGCTTCCAGGAGACATTTGTTTCCGCTCTGGAAATCTCAAGGCGTCAGCGCATCAGTAACTTTTCTGCCCTTTTGAACCGCCTGACCACGATACGGGCGATAGACCAGCTCCGCCGGCGATTTCGCCAGTCGCAATGTAATGCCGTCTCGGATGATTGGGATTCTGTGCCAACCACAAACCCGGGCCCGGTTCAAATGGCACAGCAGCAGGAGCTGGCTGACAGGCTGCAGAAGTCGCTTACTCTACTGCCGCCGCAAGAGGCGCAGGTCTTTTGCCTGCGATATCTAAATGATATGAGCTATCGGCAAATCGCAAAAGCGCTGGGCATTAAAACAAACGCCGCCGGTGTACTATTGCACCGCGCCAGGGCAAAACTACGACAGTCTTTTGAATTGTCGCCGGAAGAACAAAAGTGAGGTTGTATTATGAAAGAAAGAGAAAGTGAAAATATTTTAGAAAAAGCTGTTAAAGCCCTTAAGAATGAGCAGACTCCGCCCGGCCCACCCCATGAGCTGGCCGATGCAACCATTGCAAAGCTTACCGAAGCCTCCGGACAATCAAAAACGGTAACGACCGGGAAGCGAATCCGGTTTATAGAATGGCTAAAAGCCACAAACAGCTTCACGAAAGTCGCCGCCGCAGCCGTGCTGTTGATTATCGCCGGCTACGCCGCAGGCCGACTCTCAGCCCCCCGACCGCCGGATATAGAACAGCTTCAGGCTGCTCTCGAACCGGCCATTCGAAACCAGCTTCTCGATGAGATGAAGCAATATTTACAGTTAGGCCTGACAAACTCTTATGTTCGGCTCAAAGACGACCTCACTCAGCAATATCGCCATGATTTAAGTCAATTCGCAGCACAGACCATACTTGCTTCCGGCACCGTTACCAATCAACTGCTCGAAGAGCTCATCGATTCAATTAATGAGGCCCAAACACAGGATAGGCAATGGGTCAGAGCAGCCCTTGAGCAAATTGAGTTAAATCGGCTACGGGACAAATCTCAATTGAGTAATGCTTTTGCGACCTTCGCCGTCCAGACCGAAGACGAGCTGCAGCGCACCAAGCAGAATATGGCACAACTTTTATCTTACACACAGCCGGATAGTGTGGTTCCAAAAGAATTCGAAAATCCAAACAATTCAATTGAAAGGAGCAAAAAATGAAAAAGACTTTTACCCAGAAAATTATTGTATTTGTCGCCGTCAGCCTGATAACGGCAGGTTTCGCCCTGGCCCAAAACGTTGCCGAGGAAGAAAGCCAGCCAGCCTCAAAAGAAACACTCATTTCGGAAAAGGAAGCAGAGCTCGCAAGAAGGGAGGCTGAGACTGCGGCTAAGGTGGCACAAAAAGAGGCAGATATTACACAAAAGCAGATGAAAGTTGCACAGAAAGAGATAAAAACTCAGGAAAAGAATCTGCAAGCTCAGCTAAAGCAGTTAGAACTACAGATTCCTGAGATTCCTGAAATTGAATTAGCAATACCGCGAGTCAGCATACCGGTATGGCAGCACAGCGGCAGCGGGGAGGTTCTTGTAATTCCCGCCGCCGAATTGAAAGTTGAAGACCTCGCCGCGATAACTGAAGATATGAGCGTAATGTCGCGCATCTTTGATAACAAACTCATCCAGGCGCATTTGACTACAGCAAGAGCAAGCTGGTTTGTTGGGTTTGACCCGTTTTCTGAACGCAATATTGGCACAACAGAAGCTATCTACCTTGAGGGTTACGCGGCTCTGTTCTTGATTAGAGTGAATTTCCCCCTCTCACCCCCAGCGGAAGAGAAAGAGGAAAAAGAAACTGAAGAAGGAGATACCGACCCGCTCTGGACCCAGACAAAACAGGAAATGTTTGAACCAGAAGAGGCCGGAACTCGCAGTACTACCGAGCGCCAGGAAGAAAAATACGATGCCCGGAAGGTCGCAGAGCTGAAAGAAACGCTTATCAAAACATTGAAGCACGCTGCAAATATCCGGGCCTTAAAACCGGACCAGTCGGTGATTCTCACGGTCATTAGTGGCCAAAGCCAGTCTGGCACGACGACCACCACGCGATCATACGGTCGAAGCGGTATGAGTTCCAGCATCAGCAGAGGCCGCAGCAGTATGAGGGGTAGAATCACGGGCCGAAGGGCACCCGGAACAGAAACGGGCTCCTTCTTGCCTACGGTTCTGACTATTTGTGCGAAAAAGTCGGACATCGATGCCTTCGCAAAGGGTGAGCTTAGTTTTGACCAATTTCGGGAACGAACCAGGATTTTCTCATCGTATGCGAAAGTTGCAGATGCAGGTCTTCCAGGTGTCGAAGTACAGACGGTTGCTAAGGCTCGGCCTCTTGTATTTTAACCGATTTCATAGACAGACGTCGATTCTAAAATGTTGATTACCGAATTACAGGTTTATGTATTTAGAGGAGTAAAAAAATGAGACCCTTTATCTGGATAGTTACTGTTCTTGTCGCAATCGGTCTGGTAACATCGTCTTCTACCCTTGCCCAAACCGCCCCCAAAAAGGAACCTAATGAAGCTGTTGCAAGTGCAAAAAATGATGCAGAGGCCGCCCATAAAGTCGGCCAGTTGCCGCTCCGCGTCGTGGTCGATCCTCGCGTAGAATTGATGAGCATCATTTTTCGCCTGGCGGGCAATCCGGAATACTGCATGGGCAAGGTCGATTCATATACAAATGACGTGGAAAAACACTTCGGAGAGTTCCGCACGCACCCGGCCGTGAAACTGGCTCAAAAGATGCGTGAAGAGCACGGCGTGTCGTATGACGCTTGCATGAATATGGCCGTTCACCTGACGGATGCGGAGAAATGCGAAGAGCAAGTGCCGTTTGATCCGCGACCTGAAACTTTAGAAGGCCGTTGGCCGGTAGACGGTGCACGAGAGTTTCTCGCTGCAACTCGACAGTTTGTTAAAGACACGAACTTTAATGAATTTATCGCCGCCCATCGTTCTCTCTACGAAACGACTCAATCGCGGATGATGAACCTTTTGGACAAAAATGCGCACGTGGAGTGGTTCGACGAGTACTTTGGCTCCCGCCCAGAGGCGAGCTTCACCGTGGCCGTAGGATTACTAAACGGCCCTGGCAATTACGGCTCTCGCTTCCGCTCCGCGGATGGCAAGGAAGAATTGTATTGCATCCTCGGCGTATGGATGAGTGATGATAAGGGCTTGCCTGTATTTGATCCGTCCGTTTTGGAAACCGTCATACATGAGTTTAGCCACTCCTATGTCAATCCACTCACCGCAAAATACAAAACAGAAATCGATAAATACGCAAAACTATACGATCCAATTGCAGACCGCATGAGATCACAGGCATATCCTGTGTGGGAGACATGCGTCAATGAGCATATTATCAAAGCACTTACAACAAGGTACTCATATTTAAAAGTGAGTAAAGAAGCGGGAGACAATTCGCTGAAATATCAAAAACAAGGCGGTTTTTTCTACGTTCCCGCATTGTGCGAACGCCTGAAATACTACGAAAACAACCGAGATAAATACAAAACCTTCGCGGAGTTCTATCCGGAGCTTATTAGGGTATTTGAAGACTTGTCTAAGCAAGACCTGGGAAAAGATTTTTATTTTATTCCTTATGAAGGAACTTATGAAGGAACTATTAATGCGGTAGGCCAGGACAAAAACTCAGTCATCCTCATCCTTCCCACAAATGAAAAGGACTCTGAAATCCAAAAAAACATTCATGTCTTTGTCCGTCAATATCAGCAGCGTTTTTATCCTCAAGAACCTATAATAACGGACGTGGAGGCAATCAAGCGGGATTTGTCTAAGAATTCTCTAATCCTTTTCGGCACGATGAACGGCAATTTATGGCTCAAAGAAAATGCCTCAAAATACCCGTTTAAAATCGAGGCGAATCAAATAGTGGCGGATAAAGTCTATGAAGGGACGGATTTGCGTTTTATTTCCGCCTGGCTCAATCCTCAAAATCCAAAACGCGGTATCTTGATTTATACGGCGCAACAAGCAAAGGATATTGTAAAAATTAATTCTGTCTTTCATGGTCCAACCGATTTCGTAATCGCCAGAGGCACAGAAATTCTAAAATCCGCAAACTACAATAAGAAAAATAAGACGTGGACTCTACCTAAGTAGAGCTTGTTATATTGGGGCAAAAACTGAAAAACCAAGTAAACCAAATTCAAATTAAAGGAGTAAAAAAATGAAATCTTTTATGAAAGCCATTACTATTACCATCGTTCTCAACCTACTGCTGGCAGGTTCCACTACAGCCCAAACCGCTCCGGCCCCAGCTCCAACCGCCCCGGCTGCAGCCCCAGCAACCCCGCCTGAAGCCCCAGTCGCCCCGGTCATACCAAGTCCGCCAGCGGTCAGCACGGTTGACGATGCGCTGTCGCGTTTGCGTGCGTTCACTCTGCTAAATATTGCCACGACAGAGCAGTACGGCGGCGGGAATGTCCTCGTAATTCCCACCGCAGAGATAATGCCGCAGGATATGGTAACGATGATGGAAGATATGAATGTTATGTGCCGCATCTTTGATAAAAAATTAGCAGAGTCGCACCTGATTCCAGAAATGTCCCTTGGTAGTAGGGGGAGACTTACGATGGCTTTGTCGCAAGGCAGTCGCTCCATAGAGGCTATGTACGTGCAGGGCTATGGAGCGCTCTTTTTGACAAAAGTTGATTTTCCGCTCTCACCGCCACCCAAGGCACAGGAAGAAAAGGAAACCAAAGAAGAAGATGTTGATGTTGACCCGGTTTGGGAGCAGATGAAACAGGAAATTTATGCGCCCGAAGAGGTCGGCAGAGGACGCAGCACCGGTGAGCGCCAGGAAGAAAAATACGATGCCGGGAAGGTCGAAGGGTTGAAAGAGACGCTTATCAAATCATTGAAACATGCAGCGAACATCCGGAACCTGAAACCGGATGAGTCAGTGATTCTTACGGTCACCGGGAAAGGCAGTCAGTCTGCCGGTGTCACTATTCAACCGATTGGTAGACCAGGTCAAATTCTCGTACAAGACATGTATAAAAGAACCACCAGCATAGTTAAGGAGCCTTCATTAAGTGACATAGGGTTTTCCTCACCCACAGTTCTTGTCATTCGCGCTAAAAAGTCAGATATCGACGCCTTCGCAAAGGAACAGCTCAGTTTCGACCAATTCAGCCAAAAGACCCAGCTCATTTCGTATCCTTATCTGGGCGGAGGCCTTCCCGGTGAGCCATCTCGTTTTTCCTGGCCGGAAATTGGCAGTAGTGGAAGAAGAGCCGTACGTTGACAAATTCCACCCACCGGCGAAGAGAAGCGAGGTATCTCAAAAGTATTTAACCCGCCGATTTGTTCGGCGGGTTTTCTTTTGCACGAAATACGATATACAACATATGATATACGGGTCAAACGTCGAGGTTCTGGACCTCCAGAGCGTGGTCACGGATGAAGTTTCGGCGTTTTTCCACATCGCTGCCCATTAATATACTGAATAGCCGGTCGGCTTCACCGGCATCGTCGAGTTTGACGCTCAATAAAGTGCGCGTCTTTGGATTCATTGTTGTCTCCCATAGCTGCTCGGCGTTCATCTCGCCCAAACCCTTGAAGCGCTTTATCTCAATCCCTTTGCCGCCTATCTGCCTTATGCTTGCGCAGATGTCCCCTAACGATGCGACCTCATATTTATCATCGCCGCTGACCAGCTCGAACTTCGTCGGTGTTGCATCACCTAAAAGACCTTTGGCAGGTTTTAACAGAAAATCTTTGATATCTAAGCCGAACTGGTTTTTAAGCTGGTTGTTTATCTGATTGATGCGGTCAACCTCATGAAGCTCCTCGGCGGCAATTGATTCTTCCTCCTCACCTTCTGCTAAACCTTTGGTCCGCTCTTTGAGCTCATCGACACGTTTTTCGTACTCCTCCCTTTTGTAATAAATTTCATCCTGGTCTTCGGTGCAGATACGAAACTGCGGCAGTCCTCCTTTAGACGGACTGTAATAGGCCTGGATGAAATCGGCGAAGTTAATACCACGCCTGCTCAAAACCTTTATGATGCGTTCGGCCTCAGCTAAGGTCTTCACAAGCTCTGTCAGTTCTTTGTCGCAAACTTCACGGGCCCCGTTAGAGCTCGTCTGCTTACTTTTAACAGAGCGGCTTCGGCCTACCTGCGTTTTTTTAGCCGTTGAATTTTTTTTGCCGTCCCTGATGATAAGTTCTGTACCTTCTAAACCTCGGGCTATCATCTGCTTGTGCATTTGATTTTCGCTGAGGATATATTCAGATTTCTTCTGACCCTTGACTTTAATCTCATACAGGGGCGGCTGGGCGATATAAATCTTATTCTCCAAAAACAACTGCTGCATCTGCCTGAAGAAAAACGTCAGCAGCAGAGTTCGAATATGTGCACCATCGATGTCGGCGTCTGTCATCAGTATTATCTTGCCGTATCTGCACCTGCCCAAATTGAACTCGTCGGTCCCGATACCGGTCCCCAAAGCGCTGATAATGGTTCGGATTTCATCGTGGGCTAACATCTTTTCGATACGGGCCTTTTCCACGTTTAGGATTTTTCCTTTCAATGGCAGAATTGCCTGGATATTTCTGTCTCGCCCTGCCTTTGCCGAACCCCCGGCTGAATCACCTTCCACAATGAATATCTCCGTGCTCGCCTTTTCCTTACTTGCACAATCCCACAGCTTGCCCGGAAGGTTGGCGGTGCTCAGCGCACCTTTGCGTCTGGTCAGTTCCCGTGCCTTCCTCGCTGCTTCCCTGGCCGCCGCTGCCTGGATGGCCTTGTTCAAAATCCGTTTCGCCTCTGCCGGATGCTCTTCCAAAAAATGACCCAATTGCTCATTGACGGTTGACTCAACGAAACCACCGACCTCAGGATTAGTCAGCCGCACCTTCGTCTGGGCCTCAAAGTGTGGTTCCGCAAGTTTCACCGCCACTACCGCCGTTAATCCTTCACGCAGGTCATCACCAATTGTCGCCTGACCGTTCTTCAGCAGGTTATTGCTTTTGGCATAATAATTCATTGTCCGCGTCAGCGCCGTCTTAAAGCCGGAAAGATGTGTCCCACCGTCGATATTGCGGATGTTGTTGGCAAATACCAGCACGTTTTCGGTGTAACCGTCGTTGTACTGCATCGCCACTTCACAGCTCAGCTTAGCCTTCTGGTCTTCCCTGGCTAAGTAGATGACATCATTATGAAGGGTCTCTTTGCCCTCGTTAAGATGTTTGATGAAAGCCTTAATCCCGTCCTGAAATTTGAAGACCTCTTTTTTCTTATTTCTGTCGTCCCTGAAGCTAATCTGCAGCCCGCCGTTCAAATAAGCTAATTCTCGTATTCGTTTCAGCAGCGTGTCGTATGCAAATTCCGTATCGCCGAATATCTCTTCGTCGGGCTTGAAGGTGATTTTTGTGCCCTGTTTATTGGTCGGACCGATTTCCTTTACCTGTCCTTTGGCAGCCCCTCTGACGCACTCGAAATGATAGTGCTTTCCGTCGCGGTAAACATCAGCTTCCAGCCATTCGCTCAGGGCATTGACAACGCTCACTCCAACACCGTGCAGCCCGCCGGCCACTTTGTAGCTGTCGCTGTCAAACTTCCCCCCAGCGTGCAGCTTCGTCAGCACAACCTCCAGAGCACTGGTCTTGGCCTCTTTGTGCTTTTCGATGGGTATGCCTCGGCCGTTATCTTCGACCATACAACTGCCGTCAGGATAGATGCGCGCGCTTATGTTGTCACAGAACCCCGCCAATGCTTCGTCGATGGAGTTATCTAATACCTCATAGACCAGATGATGCATCCCTCCGCTGCCGCGGTCACCGATATACATATCAGGCCGTTTGCGCACCGCCTCCACCCCCCCCAGAATCTTTATATTACTCGCATCATATCTATGGTCCTGCATATCAGCTCTCTGCTTCTATCTTATATATCGTCTTTGTTGACTGATAAACTGTCGAAATTTTTTCACTTCTCGCTCCGGAGATTATAGTTTTAAGCGACGATGAATTTTATTTTTGTTAAACGGGCCTTCGGACATTGCCGTTGCAGCTCTTCAAGAAGCTCCGAGCTGCACAATTGCAGCTCATACTTATATGCAGGCGAATCCACCCTGACTTTCAACTGGCCGCCGGAAATATCAACAATTTCACAGTGCCGGCAAAGCTCGGCAGGCAGCAGTCGGCTCCACATTTCAGCTACCGCGCCAAACCTCGCCTGCCGCGGCGAAACCTGCTCGGCCAGAAATTGCTGAACAGCATCGCCCAGCCTGACCGTCCTGTCAGATTTCCGTGCTCTTCGTCCCTCGACGGCTTTGTGCAATTGTTCATCTTCACACATAATGTATCTCATATCCCAGACGAGATACAATTCACGAGACTGATAAGTCCGATTCTGTCCGGCGGATATGAATCCCGTCCCGTCTTCGACGGGCGGGATGAGCTATCCCAGGTTGATGGGCATCAGGACGTACAGGAAATTTGTTCCGCTTTTTATCAGGCCCGGTCTATCCGGCTGGCCTAAGTCGAATTCGAACTCCGGCGTCTTGATAACTCGCAGAGCATCTATCAGAAACTGCGGATTAAAGCCGATTTCAATCGGCTCGCCTTTATAATCGATTGGCATATCGACCTGTGCATCGCCCGTCTCCGGTGCTCTGCCGGAAAACACCAGCTTGTCCTTTCCAATCGACAGCTTAATCCCCCTCGACTCCTCGCTCGTCAGCAGCGATGCACGACGAACAGCACTCAACGCCCCCTCGGTCGATAGTGTCAGCTTCTTGTCGTAATCGGTTGGGATTATGTCTTCGTACTTCGGAAAGTTGCCTTCCACGAGATTTGAGCTTATAACAACGTTCGCGCAGCTTATTAGAATCTGGTTATCGGCGAGTTTAATTGTAACGCTGTCTTTCTCGTTGCTGCCGACTTTATCTAATAGTCCCATCGCCTTGGCTGGCACTATTATATTCGCCGGCGTTTTGTCTTTCGACGGGGCAGAAGTTAGGTTGACTCTGCACCGTGCCAATCTTCTGCCATCTGTGGCAACCAGCATTAGCTTCTTGTCCTTAATCTCCCACAGCACACCGTTAATAGCGTAGCGGCTGCTTTCCCTGGCCGTCGCGAACAGACACTGTTCGATACCAGCCTGAAGATTACCCAGGGCAATCTTTATCTCACCGGTACCGTCGAAACCAGGCACCACTGGAAACTGCCCCGGCTCCTGGCCATAAATCGTAAAGTGGCTGTCGGCCCCTTTGATTTCACATGTGCCCTTTGAGGCTTCTAATAGCAGGACATCGTCAACGCTTTCGCGAACTACCCCCGCCAGCCGGTCCGCCGGAACGATAACCTCGCCTGTCTTTTCGACCTGCACTTCAGAGACCAGATAGTTGATACCGACCTCTAAGTCCGTCGCGCATATCCGAACCGCTTTCTCCTCAGCGGTGATTTGCACGCACCGTAGTATCGGCTTGGGTGTTCGGCTTGGCACGACGGACGTCAGCAAACCTAAGGCCTCGCTAAGGGCGGTTCTGTTAAAATTTACTTTCATAATAAACCTCTGCGTCAAAATACTAAAAAGGGTTAAAATATCAAATTTTCACGCCTAAAAATATCGCCATAGTTTACACCAAAACTCACACCTTCACAACTTTTTTTTACACAAAAAATCTAAACCTTTTCAAACATACCTCAGGTTTGCAATCGAATGGTGTTTTGTTGAGTGCACGCAGATTTCGCGCATTGAATGCAATTAGAGATGATGCTGGGCTGAGCCGGTTTGATTATGCCGATATGGGCAAGGTTCTCGTTGCAGTGAGGTCGCTGTTTACACAGCGAAAGAAAATGGTGTGTTTTTCCTTCTCGTCCCTGCAGCCCTATTTGTGGCGTACCTTAATGTCGAGGTATCTAACGCCCCATTCCAGAGCCTCTTCGTGGGTGTCGAAGAACACATCGAGCCGGTTGCCTTTGGTGGCGCCCCCTCTGTCGAGAACTTGTACCCTCTGGCTGTTCCCATAGCCCGGGATGAGCATTTCGGTGCCGAAGGGGTAACGTTTGTCTGCCGCCACAAACGTATCCCCCGTCCGTATCTTGTGCCCGCAGGCAGTTACCCCGTCTGAATACCGGCCGCAGCATTTCGAACACGGGCAATAGGCCGTTACTCGCATTTTTATGCTTTCCCATTCACTGGTCTCCTCTCCGTTACTCTCGGATTTATCGGATTGTTTGTTTGTGGTATTCTCTGGCCTCTGTGCTTTGGGCTCGGCCATTATTCCGGGTTCATTCAAAAGACAGCCGCCTGTGGTCTCTGCATCCGTTAAAGTAGCGTTGAGTAATGTTATCGGGCCATTGGTTTTTGTGCTCGCCCTGTTAGAAATATTGCTTTTTCCTTGCTCATTCGGGTTTCCCGAATTTCTAACGGGGCGAGCTATATCGGCTATTAAACTCACGATGCAAATGACGGCTGCCAGATTTATCAGCCTTAAAAATACGCCACTAAAACGTTCGACTGTTCCTTTTTCCAATGAGCACCCTCCTCACAATCGGGTCATTTGGATTCGTACCTGTGCCTGCGTTACCCCCATTCTTGCTTTCGCCAGAAGGCACGGGGGTGCAGGCAATAGTTCAGATTAATCGTGCTGTTTCAGTTAAACCCCTCGTTCCCGAAATGTTGCTAATATTGTACCGTAAAGCACGCTTCAATTCAACGGAAATGACTACAAAACGGTGTCTGTCAGGCCAATTGCGGGTTTATGGGAGAGAACACAGACCTTTTATAGGTCCATAGCGAAAAGTTTTTCCATGTTCACCCCGTTAGAAAGTCTATAGCGAGAAATAATGGTATCTAGAAAAGTCTAATTTCTAACGGGGTAAAGACCGGCTGTGGGCAGACAAAATATTACAGTTCCGCTAATGCCGGAATCAATTGAAAAGTCTTCTGTCTCCCCACCTCACCAATTACCAATTAAAAAGGGCCTATGCCGAATAATTCGGGTACGTGTTTAGCCGCTGTTGATTTATTGGTGGCACGGCCGCCATCTTGGCCGTGTTTTCACGGGCTGCTCGCCGTGCTACGCTCGTCGCAGCAGGGAAGCC
>JBAQFY010000268.1:0-27765 GCA_049287505.1 Sedimentisphaerales bacterium
CCAACCGACAGACAAAACCGCAAAAGAATCGAAAAAGCCGTTCAAAATTTCTCTGGCTCAATGGTCTTTGCATAGAAGGCTTTTCGGCCGGCAGAAGCCGAAACTGGACAATCTCGACTTTGCAAAAGAAGCCCGCAGTTTTGGCATCAACGCAGTCGAGTACGTGAACATATTCTTCAAGGACAAGGCAAACAATACTATGTATCTGTCTGAGATGAAAAAACGTGCAGAGGACCTCGGCGTTAAATCGTTGCTGATTATGTGTGACGATGAAGGCGGCCTCGGCGAGCCGGACCGACGCGACCGTGCCCAGGCCGTCCGCAACCATCATAAATGGGTCAGAGCCGCTGAATACTTAGGCTGCCGCTCAATCCGAGTCAACGCCTACTCGAAGGGCTCATACGATGAACAGCTCAAATTGGCCGCTGATGGTTTGCGACACCTCAGCGAATATGCCGCTGAACATAAGCTCAATGTAATTGTTGAGAACCACGGCGGATTATCATCCGACGGCCAGTGGCTCACCAGCGTCATCAAAAAAGTTGACCTGCCCAATTGCGGAACGCTGCCCGACTTTGGCAATTTTCCGCCGGAGGTCAATCCCTACGACACAGTCGAGATGCTGATGCCACACGCTAAAGCGGTCAGTGCCAAGAGCTATGACTTTGACGACACCGGCGATGAGACAAAGATTGACTACTACCATATGATGAAGATTGTCCTTGACGCCGGTTATCACGGCTTTGTCGGCATCGAGTACGAAGGCACAAGGCTCAGCGAAAATGACGGTGTCCTGGCTACTAAACGGCTGCTGGAAAAAATCCAAAAGCAATCTGTCGGAGCTTGAAACGAGCCCGCCATAGGCGGACTTTCGCTTCGCTCCAGCATCGAGTGTCAAGTATGATTGTCGGCGTACTAACAGCTCATTTATCTATGCAGGGCATTACTTCACTTAAGGGCAAAAGAAGTATCGTCAAGAGCGTAATTGGCCGACTCAAAAGCAGATTCAATATCTCAATTGCCGAAGTTGACCGCCAGGACAGCAAAGCAAGTGCTGTTATCGGTATATCAATAGTCAGCAACGACACTCGATTCATAGAGCAGCAGTTTGACGCCATTATAAATTTTATGCGCAACGACGGCCGATTCTATCTGGGCCAAATCGAACGTGAAACATTTTCATAACTCGAACATCGAGTATCGATTCAAAGAATCTTATCGACGATAAACCTTGCGCCGAGAAATATATCCACTGCCATTGCTGTATAAAGAACAACCTGCCGAAGCTGCCGCATTCGTAACTTTGCACGTGTCATAAAGAAAATAATCGCAGCCACAATCGCGCCGAGCACATACATTTTCCCGGCTTCGGTAAAGAGTTTTGCGTATCCTGCTCCCAGTCCCAAAAACGTCTGAAAATATTTCGTTGCCAGCAGTAACGTTACAGTAGCAAGAGTGCACATAATCGCTGCGGCAGCCAGGACCCATCTGCGGTCGGCAAAGCCCGCCGAGGCGAGTCCCTGCATACCTTCGCCAATAAGCACCGAGCAGCACATCATAGGTATGGTGAACCAGATAATCGGGCTGACCTCAAAGAAAGATTCGCAAAAGGCTAAAGTCATCCCGACAGCAAAAATTACTATTACGCCGAACCGCCGAGCAACCAGCAGCATAAAAAAGCCTACAATCAACGCCGCTGTTGGAATATGATAAAAGCCAATTAGAGTTGTGTTTTGCTGAACTGTGATAAGCGGAGCTAACAAGCCGAACAAATCAGCCAGATGCAATCTGGCCTGGATTGAGACCGGAAACAACCGGTAGTAAGCGGACACCTGGAAGAAAAACACTATTGCCAGAAACGGCAAAAAGGCAAGCGGAATCCTTAACCATCGCCATTTGGTTTTGGGGCCAAACACGGCAGGGCAGAACAACCACGGTATAACCGCCGCTAAAAGGCCTGCCGTAGGGTGAAATTTAGCCAATCCGAGTATGAATGGCCCGAAGCCGTAAATAGCTCCCGCAAAAAACGACTCGCCAAATCCAGCCACCCATCGCCTACTGAGCATGTAACAACCCAGAGAGGCCAGAGGAGCATTCACAACCAAAAGGTATTGCCATCTGTCGAAGTTTTTGAAATACGGCTGATACAGATACCCGGCAAAGGCAGCATACATCATCGCTGCTATGGCAAACTTGGTATATTTTGCATTTCGCATTTTCTGCTTTGTGACGCGTGACTCATAAACCGGCTCGTGAACAACGACTTATTTCAGGACCACTTTGCCGGCGCCGGTAGCAATTCGCCCTATCTTATAGACCTGCTCTCCGGATCTTGTCAATTTTTTAGCTATTGAATTGGCGAAATCTTCGGCCACTATCAGCACAAATCCTATCCCCATATTAAAGACCCTGAACATCTCCTCTTCTTCGACCGGTCCTGTCTTCTGTAAAAACGTAAATATCTTATGTTTCGGCCAGCTTGATTTTTTTATTGTCGCATTGCAGTCTTTCGGCAGAACTCGCGGAATATTTCCCACCAGACCGCCGCCGGTAATATGTGCCATCCCGTGCACGACACGCTTGACCTTGTATTGCGACAGTAATTTTATTATTGGCCGAACATAAATTCGCGTCGGCTCCAGCAGAACATCACCCAGCACAGCACCATCAAGTTCATCCAGCACGTCAGCCATTTTGAGAGCCGATTTTTTGAAACAGATATTGCGAACCAGCGTATAGCCGTTACTGTGCAGTCCGTTTGAGGCAAGACCCAGAATCACATCACCTTTTCTGATTGTTTCGCCTGTAATGATTTTCCTCCGTTCGACAACCCCGACCGCAAAGCCCGCCATATCGAAATCGCCCACTGAATAGGTGTCCGGCATCTCTGCGGTCTCACCACCGATTAGTGCACAGTTGGCTTCTCGGCAGCCGGTCGCAACGCCTTTGACAAGCTCAGCTACAATCTTCGGCTCCAGTTTGTGAACCGCCAGATAATCAAGAAAGAACAGCGGCTCAGCGCCCTGCACGAGCATATCATTAACATTCATCGCAACCAGGTCGATACCTACGGTATCGAACTTCTTGACCTTGCCGGCTAACTGGACCTTGCTGCCCACGCCATCTGTGCAGGCCACAAGGACAGGATTCTTGTAATTTTTTTTGAACAATCGCTCGTCGTAGTCCAGCCGGAACATCCCTGCGAAGGCATTGTGTGAATCGATAACCCGCGGCCCGTATGTGCTGGCAACAGCCGAGGAAATCTCCCGAACCATCTCCTCCCCGGCATCAATACTCACGCCCGACTGTTCATAGCTAATGTATTTACTCATCTTCTTTGGCTCGTGGCTGAATGGCGGTTATTGTTCATCCTCGAACATTTGCAGTTGATAGTGTTCAAGAGCAAATTTGTTGACTGCGATATCTATCGGTATTTTATATTTCCCATTCCAGCATGCGGTACAGTAGTGGTCTTGCGGCAGCGTTGCACAGCCAAGCAGCCCTTCCAGCGACATATAACCGACACTATCAACATCAAGGAATTCTTTGATTTGTTCCAGGTTGCGATTATTTGCCAGCAGCTCTTCTTTGGTTGGAAAATCAACACCGTAAAAACAGGGAAACCTAATTGGTGGACAGCTCACTCGCATGTGAATTTGCTTTGCGCCGGCCTGGCGCAACGTCCTGATTTTGCCTCTCGTCGTTGTGCCGCGAACAATCGAATCATCCACTACCACAATGCGTTTCCCGTCCACAACTTCTTTCACGACCGCCAGTTTGAGTTTGACCTCCAATTCTCTTAATTTCTGCTCCGGCGAAATAAATGTTCTGCCTATGTAATGGCTCCTGACCAATCCCATATCAAATGGTATCTTACTTTGCTCTGCGTAACCTACTGCCGCTGATGTCCCTGAGTCCGGTACCGGTATTACCACGTCCGCATCGACGGGGTGTTCCTTTGCCAGTTGCCTTCCGAGTTTTTTTCTGAACTCGTGCACATTCTCACCGAAAATGGTGCTGTTTTGTTTGGCGAAATAGATGTGCTCGAAGATACAATGAGCAGGCGTGACAGTTCCAGGCGTAACGAAAAATCTGCTATGCAGACCGTTTTTATCCAGCCGAACGATTTCGCCGGGCTCAACTTCACGAACGAACTTTGCGTCAATGGTATCAAGGGCACACGTTTCACTGGCAACTACGTAAGCTCCTTTTTCCGTCTGGCCTATGCACAAAGGCCTGATGCCGTAAGGGTCACGGGTCGCTTCAATGCGGTCGGCAAACAAAAACAGCAGACTATATGCCCCCTGGAGATGATTTAGTACATGTGCCAAAGGGTCGGGATTGCTCACGTGGGTCGGCTTGGCAAGTAAATGAGTAATTATCTCCGTATCGCTTGTGGACTTAAAGATACTGCCGTGTGCCTCATATTCGTCCCGCAGCAACATTGCGTTTATAAGATTGCCGTTATGTGCCACTGCAACCTGACCACGTGAGTACTCAGCCAAAAGCGGCTGGCTGTTTACAGCCCTGCTGGCACCTGTCGTTGAATACCGAACGTGACCTATTGCTATCGGATTAGATAATCTTCTTAAAATATCCCTGCCGGTGCGGAATATCCTCCTGACCATACCCATACCTGTATAGCATTGGAGTAATTCACCGTCGCTGGAGGCAATTCCCGCCGATTCCTGGCCCCGGTGCTGAAGACTGTGCAAGCCGAAATAGGTTTTATGAACCGCTTCGGCGTCACCAAAAATACCGAAAAGACCGCAGTTTTCTTCTTTTTCTGAAGCCATAAAGGGATTTTCAATTGTCAAACGTTAATTGTCAATTGAAAACCGCCAAATGAATTGTTTTTCTGACTCGCTCGGTCATCAATATTTGCCTTTTTTGCGGTATCACCCTCTGTAGAGTTTCTAACCGGCTTCGGGATGCATAAATTCGGGTACTCGGCGAACCCTGCCCTTGGCGTTGACGCAGGCCAGAACGCTCGAACCCTCTGCCAAGATTACCCCATCACAGCAGTGCGTAAGCTTATAGCTATGCTCAACCTTACTGGCGGTAACCGATGAACAATGCGTTTCTAATTGCAGCTTCTCGTCATACATTGCGGGCCGGCGATATTTTATATGCAGCTCGGCTACCACAAAGAGCACCCCTGCTTCTTCGAGGTCTCTGTATGCCAGTCCGTTAGCCCGTAAAAGTTCCGTGCGCCCCATTTCAAACCACACTGGATAAACGCTGTGGTGAACTACCCCGCCTTTGTCGGTCTCTGCGTATCGCGGCACAATAGTTATTGTATGGCTTTGAATAGTGATTCGTTCGGGAAAATCCATTTCACACCTTCAGCTAAAAATACTTCAAACTGTTCTCTTGTTGCTCAATTTACAAATTCATCCAGTGTTTCTCTATCTCTTCCAGCGTTTTGCCCTTGGTCTCCGGCACCAATCGCCAGACAAAGCTTAGCAGCATAACACAAAAAATACCGTACAACCAGAACGGGAAAGCATGATGGAATTTTTCGAGCAGCCAGTTATTTGCATCCATCATAGGAAACGTTTGTGAAACAACATAATTTGCAACCCACAGACACATCGTGGCAATTGCCATTGACCGGCCACGAATCCGCGTCGGGAAAATCTCCGATAGAATCACCCAGGTTACAGGCCCAACCGAAAGCGCAAAGCAGGCAATATAACCAAGGATAAATAACAGGACCCACAATTCCGTTTTTTGAAAATATGCCGCCAGGCCTATACTTAACAGCGACAGCCCCATCCCTGCTGAGCCGATAATCATCAAAGGCTTTCGGCCCAGCCTATCAACCGTCCAGATGGCGACAATAGTAAAGGTCAGGTTTACCGTGCCTACCACGACCGTTTGAAGAAGAGCAGCATTGGTTTCGGACCCCATCTTTTTGAATATTTCTGTCCCGAAATAAAGGAAAACATTGATACCAGTAACCTGCTGCAAAACAGCTAATACGATGCCGATGACCAGGACAATCTTCATACCTGGCTGAAACAACTGTTTCAGCGACCCACTCTCATGGGCGAGCGCATCCTTGATTTCCAACAGTTCGGTTTTTGCATATTCAGCTCCGTCAACGCGGGTAAGAATTTCCAATGCCTCGTTACTGCGGTTTTGTTTGGTCAGCCAGCGAGGACTCTCCGGCACAAAGAACAGCAGCACTAATAACAGTAAAGCCGGCAGTGCCTCCGAGCCGAACATCCACCGCCAGCCAAACTGTTCGTTCCACATCTGGTCGCCCTGAAGGGCGATGAAGTAGTTCACAAAATAGACAACCAAAAAACCGGTCACGATTGCAAACTGATTGACCGAGACCATTCGGCCGCGAATTCTTGCTGGTGTTATCTCCGCGATATACATCGGTGAGGACATCGACGCCGCCCCCACGCCCACACCGCCTATTATCCGATAAAAAATAAAGGTCGTTATGCTTCTTGGTAAGGCCGTTCCCACCGCCGAGACAAAGAAAAAAATTGCAGAAAGAATAAGAACCTTTTTCCGACCCAGCCAGTCGCTGAGCACCCCGGCAACAGCCGCCCCAACAGCACATCCAACCAGCGCACAACCTGTCGCCCAGCCTTCCCGGTTTGCATCAAGGCTAAAGTGTGCTTTTAAGGGTCCTATCGCTCCATTTATTACCCCTGTATCATAGCCGAACAAAAGCCCACCCAAAGCAGCTACGATACATACGAGCATTACATACACAATACTGCCTTTTGCTTCATTAACCAGCATGCTGTCCATAGTATTTCTTATGTTAACAATGTGTCGATTTGATTATTCTCTACAATTCTCAAGGGCGTATTTGAGAGCCCAGTCGATAAACGTTGCGTGATTATTGTTTTTGTATGTCCCATCCGGATTCTTGCATCGTCCCTGGGCTTCTTTTATTTGCCGGACAATCGGGCGTGCTTTATTCCCAATAAACTGTATCTCGCGAGCAGCATACAGGACCGTTTCCTCACGCGCATCTTCCAGGCCTTCGGCCAGCACTAACAAAGCATCCTTACACAAACCCAATTTGCACAATGCACCCGCTGCCGCAAACCGCACGTTTGGGCTCGAATCTGCCAGCCGTTCGGTCAGTGCCTCAACAGCAGGTGATGCATCAGAATCGAGGACGCTTAGAGCTACCACGGCCCAATAGCGAACCGCACTGTCCGAATCATGTAACAATCTGATTAGCTTCGGAATATTATTTGGTCCTCTCCCAACCAAATCGGCCGCTGCGAGGATACGCCGTTGAGGATATTTACTAATTTGTCGTGCAATTTCATAAGGCGTCGAACCTTCGGCGCGTATGTGCATTTCAGCTTCCGACAATAAGCCTATATCATGCGTCTCGACCATCCATTGAAGGTGCACTTTACGCAGCCTTCCAATAACCCTCCGAAGTGAAGGCGAATCCGCCAGATTGTTTACTTCGTATGGGTCAGCCGAAGTGTCGTAAAGCTCCTCCCTCGGTTTGGTCGGTGCCCAGTGTAATTTTTGTATCTTTGACAGCTTCTCTTCTGCGACCGCCCTTCGCAGCTCCTGCATAATCTCGGCCCTGTCCGGATATTCGCTTGGCTGTATATACGGCAAATGCGGGAGATAATTGCGAATGTACTTGTAACGTTTATCACGCACGCAGCGAGACATCTCATAGGCCTCGTCAACCCGGCTGGCCGCTCCAAAGACATATTCCCGCGGCGGCCCAGCCCAGGCACCGAGGAACGCCCGGCCCTGCATATAACCCGGTATTGACAATCCGGCCAAGCTCAAAACCGTCGGTGCAAAATCAACAAAACTAACTAATCTGTCGGTTCTCCTGCCTGCTTTGAGCGGCAAGAGGCGCCGATACCGTTCAGGAAAACGAATGATTAACGGGACATTAAGACCGGAATCATAAAGTGTTCTTTTGAATCGAGGAATACCCATGCCGTGGTCTGAAAAAAAGAACACTATTGTATTATCAGCCAGGCCGTCGGCTTCAAGCTGGCTCAGTAAATCACCTACCTGCCTGTCCATAAAGGTAATCAGGTTGTAGTAACGGCTCCAGATTTTCCGCACAAATGGAGTAACAGGATAGTATGACGGAAGAGGAATTTGCTTGCCGTCATGACGTTCTTCGGGTTTAAGCTTAGAGGTGTACTTATCAAAAAACTCCTCATCGGAACCGTTAATCTCTCCTTGGTGTGTAGAGGTGAAATTAAACACACTGAAAAACGGCTGACCCGGCTTACGTTTGCGCCAGTGAGCCGTCTCGCTTGACTCATCCCAGACATTTACGTCGATAAAGTTATAGTCCTTTTTGTAATTATTTGAGCAGTAGTATCCGGCGGCACGTAAATATTCCGGGAAACACCTGATTTGACTCGGCAATTTTACCTCGGAACGCAGATGCTGGGTGCCCAGAGAAGTTGCGTACACCCCTGTTATCAAACATGAACGAGCCGGCGCACACACCGGAGCGGTTGCAAATGCCTTTGTATATATCGCGCTTTTTTTGGCCAGCTTATCTATATTCGGCGTTTTCGCATAACTGTCACCATAGCAGCCTAAGTAAGGACTAATGTCCTCGCACGTAATCCAAAGAATATTAGGTTTGTCTTTTGACACTCTCCATACCGCGCTGTCCGGAGCACCCGCGCACCCCGAAAAAGCAAAGGCAGAGGTATAGAATCCCAGCGCTTTGAGAAAATCACGACGCGTCTTATTAGCCGTGTTCATTTTTTAATCCTCCAAAATGACACTATTGAGCTTTGTGTTATTAATAAAATACAGGGTGGCACCCTCAAACTTGTTTGGGGGTGGTCTTGTCGGTGAAGTCTGCTTCTTCTGTAAATTTTTCGTTCCATTCGTTTTGCAAAGACCAAAAACAAATTCAAAACTATTTGCTCGTAGGCACCACCTTAAAGTCTCGAAGGCTGCGAACCACAGCACCATCAACCTTACTCAATTCCCCAACAATATGATACTCTCCATTCTGTTTCGGAAACTTTTGTTCAAATGTCAATATCTCTCTTCCCAGGGGACGAATGGTGCAATCCTTCTTTTGCTCAGTAATGGTATCGTTACCGCGCACAATGCACAGGCGAACAGTCCCTGTCCAGCTGTCATGCAGGTCATTTATCACAAAGACCTTGACCTGACGTTCCGTTCCGGCCGCAAGCTCCTCTTCCCAGAAATCAATCATCAAACCCACCGGCGAAAAGGCATCACGGACATACTGTTCGAAATAAGGCTCAAAGGTGAGTTTTTCCAGGTCGATGAAATGGTCGCTTGTCGCACCGCCTTGGGGCCGGGGCTTGTCACCTGTCCGCGAATACCCTAACCCGCAAAAGTGCAGCACCCCCGCACACTCACGCTTGACTCGCCAGAATTCGGTAAGGGCCGCTAAATAGCGCGCATAAAGCAGCCGCCGCTCAGCCACAGTTGAGTCGGGACCGAGCAGTTTTTCATAAACACTTCCGGTCAGACAGGTCGTGCTTCCGTCGCGATTGAGCCATAACCAGCCATATTCGTTAATAATAATCGGCTGATGATATTTTTCCTGTTCCTTTCTGACCGGGGGACGGCCGGAAATCTTCGCCATATTAGACAGGGCGAATTTATTGTCGTCCGCCCAATACTCGTTCCATAACTTGGAAAATAAATAGGGATGGGTCTCAACACAATCAGCCTCGGACTGTGGCTCGGCCCAGCCGTTCTCCCATGGCCGATTAGACAAATCCAGTTGCCGAACCGTACTCAGGGCTTTGCCTGTCTCTTCGGTAACGCTCTCATTCTGCGCATCCCAGATTACAACGCAGGGATGATTCCGTCTCTCACGCATCCACTCGGTATATTCCGGGATTATCTTCTCACTTCTCGGATTTTCCGGCGCTTTACTAAGCAGCCAGATGGGAAACTCATCCTGAATTAAAAATCCCTCTTCGTCGGCGATTTCATACCAAAGCTCCGGCGGAAAACCAATACAGTAGCGAATCGAATTCCAGTGCATACTCTTGAATTTGCGATGAAGCCGTCGAACCCATTCTTTTCGCCAGGGCTTGTCTCCTCGCTCGGAGTCCTCAAAAAACCGATATGCACAGACATTAGTCCCACGCATAAAATATGGTTTGCCGTTCAGAATAGCCCGGCCACTTTCCTTATCAAAACGAAACGACCTCATTCCGAATCGAGTCTTTACGGTATCCGTGCCGATATCCAATTCTACCTCATACAGGAACGGCTCCTCCGTTGACCAGAGCTTGTAGCCGTCCATCGGAATTTTCGTATCGAAAGGAAACGCCTTGTCATCTCCGACTTTCGTCATTATAGCTACGTCAGAGCTACCCGGTTTTCCACTCTTGAATTCTCGCACTTTACAAACGATTTGAACCTCGTCTTTAAGCATTGGATTGTGAATGTACGTGTCGACTCGAACCGAATTGTCTTCAAGCTGCGGAACGACCTGGACATTAGAAATATAAGGCGCACCGGTAAGAATCAGCTCCACCGAATCGTATATACCGGGGATGTAAAGATATTTTTCGAAGTCCCACCCAGTCGGCATACCCTCCGGCAAACATTCACGGTCGGCGCCAACCCGTACAATCAATTCATTTTGCTCACCTGAACCTTTTAGAAATTTCTTCACATCCAGCAGAGCGGGTGTAAAGCACGGCAGATGCTCACCAACAGCTTTACCATTGAGAAACACTTTCGTACCGTACTTCGCCTTATGGATTTTCAAAAGCGCAACGGCTGGAATCTGCCCTTCGACAGTGAATGTACGCCGATACCAGAAGGCCTGACGCTTTTCGCTTTTTTCTCCAACTTCGTCAAAAGCAGGCTCTGCCATATCAACAAGTCCCGGCACAGGAACCTTGTGCTGAAAACTTCTCGGAACCGAATCCATACTCCCTTCAGCGATTTCCCATCTCCCATCCAGGCTGATTATCCGCCTTGAGCTTGAGTTACCTGCGCAGAATGCGATATGAACGCCAAAAAGCAAAGCGATTAACGATAATGTTATGCTTATTCTGTGCGATAGTTTTTTACATTTCATATAATTTTCCTTCCTCACACCTTTCTACCCAATGCCCCAAACATCGCCAATACGTTTTCAACCGGCGTATTGCACTGGATATTGTGAACAGCGCTGAATACAAAACCTTTCTTTGCATTGAATACCTTTACTCGCTCGATAACCTGCCGGCGTACCTGCTTGGGCTTACCAAACGGCAGCACCTGCTGAGTATCCACGCCGCCACCCCAGAAAACTATCCTGCCCCCGTATTTATCAACTAAATGTTGTGGGGCCATACCCTTAGCTGAGGTCTGAATGGGATTTAGAATATCGAAGCCTGCCTCGATAAATCCCTCAATCAACGGCTCACACCCCCCACAGCAGTGCTTCATTGTTTTCCATTTGGTATGGGTGTGAATCCAGTCATTAAGCTTCCTGCTGAACGGCAAATAAAGTTCCCTGTAGGTATCCAAGCCGCAGAATAGCGTATTCTGTGCTGCCAAGTCTGCTCCATCCACAAACACGACGTGCACTTTGTTGCCGACGGCCTGGTAGGTCCGCTCCAGATTTTTAATTGCAATTTCGACCTGACCTGCAAAGACCTCTTTAATATATTCTCTTCGCGTCACCGTGCTAATATACCATTCTTCGATGTCACGAATCCCTTTTGGGTCCTTTAGGCCTGGTGCCGGGACGTGCGCTATGTCACCAAGTCCGGTGCCCGACAGGCCCATAGCAATCGCAAGGTCGGTGTTTTCAAAGAAGTCGTTTGCCTGTTGTTCGTAGAATTTCAGGTCTTCGTCAGGTAACAGTGCAAATTCTTCGAGGTTATCCTCCGGATTTAATTTAGCTTCGACGATGGGTTCTTGGCGAACAATCGCGTCAAAGTAGAATCCACCCTTTGGCATCCGAGCTGAAGCTGGTACTGATTTGTCACCTTGTGGATACTGCAAAATATCGCCATTGGTTTCCGGCTCCGTATTGAACTTGCCCGGCACTAACACATTCGTGCCATCGAAGGTTCTCCATGGTTTCCAGTTCGTATTCGCAAAGCCAAAGTGATTTTTTGGCCCCAGCAGGCTCACCGTGTCAATCCCCAACATATCCTGCAAATCAGCCGCAACTTCGCCAAGCATCTGATACGGGTCAACAACTTTCACCGGCTCACCCGGCTTATCAAGACCAAGTGCCAGGCGCAGACTCGCGATCACACCAACCTGGGCCCCACTGGTCACTGTTCCGCCTAAATCCACAGGAAC
Source organism: Sedimentisphaerales bacterium (assembly GCA_049287505.1). GTDB lineage: Bacteria > Planctomycetota > Phycisphaerae > Sedimentisphaerales > Anaerobacaceae > NIOZ-UU13. Next base: position 12,286 of record JBAQFY010000268.1, read on the forward strand.
ACGGTCCACAGGTTCGTAATTGAGCGCCTTGAGCACTCGTTCTCTGCCGGTCATGACTGTCTCGTTATTAGAATTTGTACTCATAAAAAATCTCCCATAGCTGACCTGCTGCGACGCATTGCGGCGAGCAGTGTTCCAATTGTTTGACTATCTGCCAACAATTTCTTGCCGACATGCCGAGCCCCGTCCCGTCTTTGCCGCAAGGCATCCTGTGGACGACAGGCGGGGCGAGACACAGCTCTGGCACGGCTGGTATTCTATCACGTTATTAGCACTATTACAAAAAATTAGGCGCGTAAGCCGACGTTGACAATTGAAATCTCGAGCTTTAATGGGATGTCCAGGAAACGCTGTTTTGCGCAATATACCGTAACTGATTACGAACAAACCTATGCCGGGAACGTAATGTTAGGTAGCACTTCTCCTCCTTCAAAAATAAAGGGGGGCAATCAAAAAACTCTCCCTTTATTTTATTTCCGCCGAAAAGCCCCCTCTAAACGCCGGGTATTTGGTGGATAGTTTTTTCTTTTTGCAAGATACGAAACAGCGTGTTTTCACCGTAAGGTGTCCTCCTTACGGAGGAGCGTCCGCCTGTGGCGGATTAGAGTTTTGCGATTTATGCGCAATACGAGATACGAAATTTATTTGCTTGGCAGACAAATTGTCACGGTCGTTCCGCTGTCGGGCTTACTTGCAATGTTCAGCGAGCCTTTGTTCAATTGTATGAACCGGACCGCGTAGGCGAGCCCCATTCCGCGTTTTCGACCCGCCGGCTTTGCTGAGAAAAACGGCTGAGTTGCTTTTTGGACAGTTTCCGCATCCATTCCGCAGCCAACGTCGCTGATTTGTAATTTTACCAAATCGCCGGACTCCACGGCATCGGCAGTAATCTTTATTGGCCCGGGTTCGTCGCCATAGGATTCAACCGCGTTGGAAATAACATTTGCAATTGCTGATACTACCTGCGCTGAATCCACAAAAACACTCTTGACGTCCTCGGAAACTGCAATTTGAGCATCGATTTTTTCTGTATTTGTCTTTTGGCTGGCCAATTGTATAGATTCGTCAATTATCTGTTTTGTATCTGTCGATGTTGGTCTGGGTTGTGACGGCTCGGCAAAACTCATCAGGTCCTCGATAATGGCAGATGTCTCCCTGGCGTTCTCACAAATCTGTTCTAAGATTTTTTTCTTTTCCCGGTCGCTCTCGGTTTCAGCAAGCAGCTGCGCTCTGCCCGATATCACCGCCAGAGGATTATTTAATTCATGCGCCGCACCCGCTGCCATCTCGGCTAAAGCCTTTAACGAGCTTTCTGCCGGAGCAGCTCGGGCTTGGGTATCCTTAGGTTTTGAGGGTCCCCGCTCCGCGGGAACGCAAATAAGCCGAACAAAACGCTCGGCAAAGTGCTGCTGTCTCTCTTGCGCCAGAGCCATCCCTAAAACAGCCCCCCCAATCGAGGCAGATGTCCTGAACTTCTCCTCGAATAGCTCCACGTCGTCCGGATAATGAAGCTCGAAAACAATTGCTCCGACCGCTTTTCGGCCTGAAAGTAACGGCATCAATTTGGTTCGATTCACATCGAAGTCAACGTCTAATTGCCCAAACAGCCAGTCGATATGGTCATACGCATTCAAAATCGCAAAGTTGTTTGCTATCGTTTTTGGTATGACGGATGTTTCGGTCGGAGCGTTTAAGCAAACCATCCTGCTTTGCGAAAGATTTTCTACAATGACAGCTTCGAGTGTTTGCGAGCCGGCCGAAGGCGCTAAATACAGACAAACCATACCTGTTTGATAAAACTTCTGCCAGCGGGTCGCAAAGTTTTCTGATATATCAACCGCCCCGCTAATCGAATTTATATCGAGAAGGAAATCTGTTATAAAACCGTAATGGCTCGAATCGCTTTGCAGCCGACAATTCTCGCCGGACAATTCGGTATTCTGTCGGGCTAATTGGGCGGCGGCAGTGTGAACAATCTCGCAATAATTTGCCCCGGCCTTCGGTAAATCCAGTCCCAAAACCTTGGTTTTTTGTCTGACTGTTTCAGGTAGTTTCCTGCGAATCTGTTGCAATTGCTCAGGGCTTATTGCAAGCCACTGTGCTATGGATTCTGCCGGTTCAGGCAAATCAAAACTGCCGGAACAGCCGATGCCGGCCTGACGCGCAATAGAATCGGCCAACTGCACAACCGCAGCTATCCTTGCTTCAGGCATATCCTCGGAAATTGTTACGGTCTGGCTGTGGTGAAGCCAGATGGCAAGAACAATTAGATTCGGCAGCCGCCACTTTTGCCCAAGACGTTTGCCTATGATTGTATGGTCGGTGCCGAGATGTTTTTGCTCGATGGCACGGGAACATTTCTTCGTTGATTTTGCTTCTTCGACTATACGGGCAAAACTTTTCGGCATCACTTCTTCGAGTGCGAGTTTCCCGATATCATGCAGCAATCCGGCAGAGTAGGCCAGTTGAGAATCCATTTGAGGTGATGCCATCTCGGCGATATCTTTAGCACAACAGGCGACCGCAATGCCGTGAAGTAAAAGTTCTTTTTTAGCCGTAATCCTGTCTCTGTCGGTAACATCGTCAAGGCCAACGGCATAAAAAACCTTAACGGATAAAACAGCATCGCGAACATCGTACGCAGAAAGTTTGTCAAGTGCCTGGCGAAGTGAGAATCTCCCATCAGGCAGGCTCATCCCACGCTGCTCAATGAGCGAAAGAATCCTTGCAGTCAGTGCCGGGTCTGATTCAATAATATCAGCCGCCGCCGAAGGTGAAAATTGGCCTTGAATAAGCTTGGAAAAAAATTGCACCGCAATGCAGGGCAGGGTCGAGAGCGAATCGAGCCTGCTAACGGCAAGCTCTATCTGCTGGGTGACTGTCGTATTAGCAGGTTCGTCCGGCATGTAGTCGTCCCTGTCTTCCATTGAATTTTGTGTTGTTAAATTGCTAAATGGTAATTGGTTAATTGGTGAGTAGTTAATTGATTGATTGGTATGTGGTTTATTGGTGAGTTGACTACTCACTACTCACCACTCACTACTCACTATATTTTATTTTATCTGGAGAACAGCGGTGATTTTGTTGGTAAGTTCAGAGATGTTAAACGGCTTTCTTATGAAATCTTCAGCGCCGGACTTGAGTAGCTGGGCGATTTCATCCTCTTTTATGACGCCGCTTACAATAATAATTTTAATGTTCTCGAATTCGGGATTTCTTCTTATCGTTTGGCAGACCACGTTCCCATTGACATCGGGAAGCATATAATCGAGCAGTATCAAATCCGGTCGAAACCGCTCCGTTGCCATTCCTGCCTCATAGCCGCTTGATGCAGTTTTTACCTCGAATCTGCCGTCACGCTCAAGGACTTCGACTATAAGCTCGACGATTTCGGCATCGTCATCCACGACAAGGACTTTTCTTTTGCCGGACTCGATGGAATCCAGAGGGATATTGTTGTCCTTCATAAACTTGATTAGATTCTGGCGTGGAATCCTCCGAAATTTTGAGCCTGGAACGCGAAATCCATCCAGCCGTCCGGCATCGAAGCAACGGATAATTGTTTGTTGGCTTACTCTGCAAATTTCCGCGGCTTCGCCGGTGGTAAACAAATCCTTCATTTTATCCATTCCTCTTCTTTAACCAAATCCTTTTGATACAAGCCCCCGCCAAATTACCTTTTTGACCTAATTTAACTATTGGGCTTTAACTTTGTCAAGGATAAAAAATGCTAACAGACCCAATTTTATTTACAAAAGGTTAGATATTATCAGTCGTTAGGGACATTTGGGGATAGATTAGGATTTTGGCAGTAACTGCTCCTGGACAATAACGTCAATGCCTTGAGCGGCTAACTTCTTTCTGCTAATATTCTTAGGAATTAAGACTACAGCATTATTGCAAAGAAGATGATGGTCTTGGCAACCAGCGACTTTCACCGGATTGGGGCAAAACCCTTTTCGACAGACCGGACACAGCCATTATGGAGTTATGAATCCCAAATCGTTCGTTCTGTATTTCGATAAGTTACGTGATACAAAAGTCTTAGGTAAAGCTTGCCCTGAAAATATGCTGCTGTTTCTAAAATTTTTTTATTTTTTTGCAAACCTTTGGTAAAAGATATCGAAATGTTGATATATAGTAATAAACTTATATTATTTGCGAGATTTTCGAAATGGATGAGAAGATAGCGGAAAACGTTGTTGAAGTTTTTAAGGCTATAGCGCACCCGATTCGACTGCAGATAGTCGAGCTGCTTCAGGCCGGAGAAATATGTGTCGGTGATATTGTCGAGGCCCTGGGCGGAAAACAGGCCATAACCAGTCAGCAGCTTAATATGATGAAAGCCAAAGGCGTTCTAAGCTGCAGACGTGATGGTGCAAGAGTGTATTACCGAATAGAAAACAGGAATATAATCAAGCTGTTGGATTGTATCTATGACCATTGCAAACAAAAGAAAGGTTAAGAATGGATTTTAAGCAGAAAATTGCGGACTACTCAGTAGAGCACTATAAGCTAATCACCATAATAATGGTGCTGTTTACACTCTTACTTGGCGCATTCATACCCTTAATAAAGGTTGATACCGACCCGGAGAATATGCTCTCGGTGGAGGAACCGGTGCGGCTATTTCACAATCAAACAAAAAGCCGGTTTGCTTTGAATGACATTGTAGTAGTAGGCATCGTCAACGATAAAAACCCAAACGGCGTTTTTAATCCCTCGTCGTTAGCCAGGGTATATGAGCTGACCGAATTTGCAAAAACACTTCGTTGGTGAACAAAATGTAACGAGCCAGGCAATCTTTCCTGACTTAAACGTCTATGGTGCGAGCGTTCGCGGGGCAATTGGTAAAGGAATCGGCAATCTGGAAGTTGGCTATTATGAATCAGCCGATGACCTAAGCGGCAAAAATAACCTCATTGATAATTCCCAGATGTGGTATCTCATCGGCTATACACGGGAAATCGAAAAAGATTTTACCGCCGGCGTTCAGTATTACGTTGAGCAGATGATGGATTACAGCCAATACAAGAGTAACTTAGAGCTTATCCGAATAACCGGGTCGTTATGAGGCCGAGCGAAAAGTTCGAGGCCAAGGCGTCAGGCCAAAAATGCTCGGAGGCGTGGTTTTCTCCACGTTGAGAACATTTTTGGCCGACAACGCAGGCATCGGGCTTTGCAGCCGGCCGCTATAGAGCGGGTTATTTGGATAGGCTCTTAATATCCGGCCCTGCTCGGGACACAGGCAGGCATCTGATAACGTTGCGTCTGACAAAGCTTTTGATGAATCAGAATCTGCGTTGTTCCCTGTTTACCTACTATTGCCCATCGGACAAGGATGTTCATATGCGCCCGAACGTCAATTACAAGGTCGATGACAACCTGGCCTTGGAGATTGGAGGTAATATATTCTTCGGCGACTACCCGAACACTTTCTTTGGGCAGTTCCGGAATAATACGAATGTGTACGTAGGTGTGCGCTATAGTTTCTAAGTCCCGTCTGTTTCAGTGGCGTTTTCCTGTTGTTCGGGCACGACCACAATATTAATAGTAACGGTCAAATCATCAGCGAACTTAAGTGTCACGGCATGTGTTCCGACCTGTTTTATATGTTCAGGCAATTGCACAACTTCATCGGCAACTTCAAATCCCTGCTCCCGCAGATTAGCCGCTATCTGACGTTCAGTAACTGAGCCGAACAAATACCCCTGCTCGTTGGCTTTGGCGGCTATAACAGCCTCTGCTCCTTCTACTGCCTTGGCTGCATCTTCGAGTCGTTTGCTGTCCTTTATCCGTTGCTCTCCACGCTTGGCCTTTTCCTCGGCTATTGCTCTTATACTGACCTCGTTCGCGACCTTTGCCAGACCTTGCGGCAGCAAATAATTTCTTGCATATCCGACGTTGACTTCAACAACATCTCCAAGCCAGCCAAGTTTCTGAATATCCTCACAAAGCAAAACCTTCATCCTGTTAGACATTTTTGTCCCCTTGTACATTTCATACGGTAAACGGCAGCAACGCCATATACCTGGCACGTTTGATTGCCTTTTTCGCCTTTCTTTGGCAGCCGGCGCAGTTGCCGCTGCGCTTACGCGAGTATATTTTGCCGCGATTGGTTAAGAGCTTTTGCAGTGTCCCAATATCTTTGTAGTCAACGTAGGTTATGCCTCTTCTGCAAAAACGACATTGTGTTTGTTCGCGGGCTCCTGCAAAGCCCGGTTTTCTTCTGTTATTATTTCTTCTTGTATTACTTCTTTCTATCATCTTTTACCTCTATCAATTGATTATTTTCTATTTACTATTGTTCGAACTTGAGAATTCAGTTTCTTGCTTTTCAATAGTAAATAGTCAATTTAAAACGGTATATCGTCTTCGGCCGTCTGCGGCTTTTCTTCTGTTCCTGTTCTGTTTACGCCTTGTTCGGCACCGCTGGCACCTCCACCGATAAACTCGAAATTCTCAACAGTAACTCTGTGCTTGCTGCGCTTCGAGCCGTCTTGCGCCTCCCAGCTATCGAAAGTCAGGCGCCCTTCAACGAACAGAGGATTCCCTTTTTTGCAGTACTTGTTGATAACCTCAGCCCTCTTGCCGAACATCCTGCAGTCCACAAAACACGTCTCCTCACGTTGACTGCCGTCCTGGCCAGTCCACCTGCGATTCGTCGCCAGCCCAAAATCAACCACCGCCGTTTGGTTCGGTGTATATGACAACTGCGGGTCACGGGTCAAACGACCCATCAGCAAAATTTTATTAAGATTAGCCATACTTAAATTCTTCTTTCTTTTTTAACCTTAAACCTTTTTATCCGACTCCAAACCTGCCCAACTTGGCCATATCACCTAAGGTTATAGTTGCTCTTGTTCTTCGGATTGTTCGGAACCTTCAATATAGTCAAACTCCGGCTGCTTTTCCCTTAAATCATACGCCACCGTGTTTACCTCTGACTCCTGTGAGCCCTCAGTTTCTTCTTCCGGGGACTGCTCGCTTTCTTCCGTTTGCTCATCTCCTTCTGATTTCTCAGCTTCCCACGCCTCTTCATGGTCGCCTACATGCTCCGCTTCAGCTTCATGTGTTGTTTCTTGGGCACCTGCTTGTTTTTCCTTTTCCAGCTTCATGGCAGGAGTATCTTTCTCAATATCCTCTGGCGTTAGCCGTTCAGAGCTGAGAATCAGAACACGCATAATTTTCTCTGAGAGCCGGACTGACTTTTCGATATCCTGTATCCTTCCACCGTCGGCCCTGAAATAACTAAGGATATACGTCCCTCTGCTTTTGCCTTTAATATCGTAGGCCAGCCTCCTGTCGTCCCATTTTCTTATCGATTCAATCTCAGCCCCGGCTTTTTCCAGTATCTTTCTGATGGCTGCGATAATCCCGTCCCAATCTGCACCGGCCAGAGCCGAATCAACAAGAAACATCCCTTCGTATAATTTATTCTTTGCTACGGTTTCCAAGCTAATTACCTCCCGCTTAAATTTATTCTATGTCAAATTATCTGTTTTGCTTTATTCAAGAAAGGCTTCTGCCTAATCTCAATTTTGCATCACTTTATTACTCCAAACGCACAAGGCGCGATGGTTATTCATCGAACCTGTTAAATTCGTTCATTGTTTTTTCGGTGCCGTATTCTATCCAGCAAAGCGCCGCCTCTCGTGCCCTCTCAATCGCCCCAGCCAGCAGCGTCTCCTCTGCTTCCGTGGGCTTTTCGAGAACATAGTCCACAGAATCTTGTTCACCGCTGTAACCGATGCCGATTCGGCAGCGAGCAAACTCATTTGTGCCGAGCTTGTCGATGATATCAGACAGACCATTATGACCGCCGGCTGAGCCTTTCGCCCTAATCCGAATCCTGCCCGGCTCAAGGTCCATATCGTCCGTTACCACGAGCAGGTCTCCGACGCCAAGCTTGTAAAAACCCACCGCCGTTGCAACAGCCTGTCCGCTGCGGTTCATAAACTGCCACGGCTTTAATAATATTAACTTCTTATCTGCAAATTCGCCCGACCCGAAACGAGCGCCGAATTTTCTTTTTCTTACCTCTATCTCTAACGCCTCGGCCACCGAATCAATTACCTTAAATCCCGTATTGTGTCGCGTATCAATATATTCATCGCCGGGATTACCCAGGCCGACGATGATTTTCATTTCGCCCATAGTTCACTTGTGCCCAAACGGCCTTATTTTTTGCCTTCTGAAGCTTCTTTCTCCTCTTCCTCAGGCTCCTTAGCCTCGCTAATAACCTCAGGAGCAACCGGCATTTCCTCTTCAACCTGCTCGGTGGTCTTGGCAGTGGCAACCAAATGGCACGTAACAACGAGCGTCTCCGGCGAGCTTACCAGTTTTACACCATCCGCAAGCTCAATGTCACCGGCATGCAGGGCGTCGCCGACACCCACCTCTTTCACCCATACAACGATAGTTTCTGGAATATCAGTTGCCTTGCACTCAATTTCCAGACGGTCTGCATGTTCCTCAATAATACATCCTTCATGTATGCCTTTGGCTGTGCCCTTAAGCTCAATAGGAACCGTTACTTTAACTGTTTCGGTAACATCAACACGCATCAGGTCTGCATGAATGATGCTTTTGCCTAAATGGTCGTACTGAAGGTCCTTAATGATAATCTTTTCCATCTTTTTACCTATTTGCACATCCATCAGCCGATACCTGTGGTGCAGTCCTTCCACAAAGTTGTGTGCATCTAAAGAAATAGCCACTGGTTCCTGCTTATGCCCGTACACAATAGCAGGTATTCTGCCCTGCTTACGCACTTTTGCTGCGTGCCTTGACCCGGCGTGTTCCCGCAATTCTGCTTTCAGAAGCAATGGTGTTTCCATTATATCCTCACTTCAATTGAGTCATCATCTTTTGCGTTATTGCAAAATGGGACATCAGACCTTGTATCCTAATCAAATATTGTTGAACATGTTACTAATCGATTCATTTCTGTGAATTCTCTTTATCGCTTCGCCTAACATAGCTACTACGCTTAATACCTTAACGCCTTCAATCTTTTTGGCCTGTTCACTCAATGGTATAGTATCGGTAACTACTATTTCGTCAATCGGTGCTTCGGCCAGCCGTCTTAATGCCTCCAATGCGAATACACCGTGTGTGGCACCGACGTAAATTTTTTCAGCCCCACGCTCCTTAAGCAAACTTGCGGCACGGCACACTGTCCCTGCGGTGGCAATAATATCGTCGCACATCAGGATATTTCTGCCTTTGGCTTCACCTATCATCACAATGGCCTCTACCTCACTTCCACTAACTCGTTTTTTGTGCACAATCGCCAGCTCTCCCCCAAGGTTCGCTGCATACCTGGCTGCAATCTTCATATTGCCAACATCCGGCGAAACCACCGTCAGGTTATTAATCTTTTTATCTCTGAAGTACTTGTTTAACACCAGCTCGCCTGTCAGATGGTCAACAGGTATATCAAAAAACCCCTGCAGCTGATTGGCGTGCAGGTCTATCGCCAATACTCTGTTGGCCCCGGCGGTCGTGATAAGATTGGCCACCAGTTTTGCCGTGATGGGCACTCGTCCTTCGTCTTTCCTGTCCTGCCGGGCATAGCCGAAATAAGGAATAACCGCAGTAATACGACTGGCACTGGCCCTTCGTAAACAGTCTAAATAAATTAACAGCTCCATCAAATGCTCGTCAACAGGCTTGCACGTTGACTGTACAACAAAGCAATCTCTGCCGCGAACATCATCCTCAACTCTGATGACCTTCTCTCCGTCCGGAAACCTGTCTATCTGCACGCCCCCGATCGGAATCCCCAGATGTTTGCAAACATCATTCGCTAATGCCGGATTACTGCTGCCGGAAAATATCTTCAGTTTATCCTTTAGAAACATTTATCTTAGCCTTTCCACCCAATTCATTTACACTTTCTTGTGAAACAACGGTTCCGGCATTTATATGCGAGCCTTCTTTCAGCTCAAGCGGCGCTATCAGTACCGCACCGGAACCGATGTAGCAGTTATTACCTATGTTTGTCTGGCAGACCTTTTGACCGTCGAAATTAGCCGTTATCGAGCCGGCCCCCACGTTAACCTTTTCTCCCACAGTAGCATCGCCGATATAGCTGTGATGCCGGGCTCGAACACCATCAGCCAGGGTCGAATTTTTAACTTCCGTATAAACGCCTAACACAACATCATTTTTCAAAACCGTCCCATGCCTCAAATAAGCGAACGGCCCAATTCGACAGCCCTGACCGATTTTGACCTCGCCGTGAATATATGTAAACGGCTCAATCACAGTATCCTGTCCGATTTGAGCTCTTGCATCAATCCACGTATTATCAGGGTCAACTATTGTTACACCGTTTTCCATTAACTCCCGCTGAATCCGCCGCTGCATAATCTTACTCGTTGCGCTAAGCTGTGCCCTGCTGTTGATACCCACCGCCTCATCAGGCGAGACCGCTGTAATCGCTTCAACCTTGTGACCGGTCCCAATGATACCGGAAACCGCATCTGTCAGATAATACTCTTTTTTAACGTTATCAGGCTTAACCTTCTCCAGCGCTTCAAAAAGGACTTTATTATTGAACAGATAATTGCTTGGGTTAATTTCTTTGATAGCCAGCTGCGCCGGCGTGCAGTCGCTGTCTTCAACGATACCCTGCATATTGCCGTATGCATCGCGGATTATTCGCCCGTACCCGCTTGGGTCATCCAGAACCGCCGTTGCCAACGTCGCCGCCGACTGTCCCGACTCGTGCTTTTCTATAAGGGTCTTCAATGTCCCGGCTCGAATCAAAGGCCCATCACCACAAAGTACCAGGGTTTCACCGTCAAAATCTTTAAGATGTTCCTTACAGCATAAAACCGCGTGAGCTGTTCCCAGTTGCTCGTCTTGTTCTACCCAGACAATGTCGTCTCTGCCTGCGAATTGTTCTTTTACCTCGTCGGCGGAAAAACCGACAACAATATATATCTTCGAGACGCCGATTTCACGGCAGGTATCGAGCACGTAAGCCAGCATAGGCCGTCCGCATACCTCGTGCAGTACCTTCGCTAACTGGGTGTTCATCCTTTTGCTGACACCCGCTGCTAAGATTATAGCTACTCTTTCAGCCATAAAACCTCATGTCCGGTAAAGCGTAACCCGTGTTGCGCATCAATCCGAAGCAATATCGAAATCCAAATTTCAAATGTTCAAAAAATTTTGTTTTGAATTTTGTATTTTTGTAATTCGAATTTGTTTCGTATTTCGTGCTTCGAGTTTCGTATTTCGTTTCAGCTACCCGACCAGGACTCGAACCTGGAATGTGGGCACCAAAAGCCCATGTGTTACCAATTACACCATCGGGTAATACAAGTACACAAGAGCAAAAGAACATAGGAGCACAAGCGTGTTTGTGCCTTGTGCACTTATAACTTATGCTCTTACTTGTCACGGAGACCGTCTTGTCTCGGCCCGATTTGGCCCTGCCGGAGGCTTGAGTCAACCACGCCGTGATACTGCTGACCCCAAAACTTTTCATCCCGACCCGTCTTTGACGGGCGGAATTCGACCCCGTGCGACAGAGCAATATTTTCAACTGCAGAACTATAGCTGATTCGTAGCAGCAAATCAACACTTTTCATTAAAAAATTTATCTTTCTGTAAAAAAGCTGTTTTTTTCGCCCCAAAATAGGAACAGGCTTAACGAAAAAAGCAACATAGTGTCTAAAGTTTGAAATGCCTAAAGTTATGGATTATTTTTTACTTTAGTTCACTTTAACTCACTTTAACTCACTTTAGCTCACTAATTTTGAGGAATAGATTTATAAGGTGTTTCTTCAGTTTGCCCCGTTAGAGTCTTTTCCTTTCTGGCCTCTAACGGGGTTTGACTGTCCGATTCTTTACTCACCTTGGGGTCAAGTTTGGCTTTGATTATCTGCTTGGACCAGGCTGCTTTTATCAATTTTTGCGGCCGAATCTTAACTGGGCCTTTCGTGAATTCCGGAATGTTATAGACGATGACACGCGATTGGTGATATTCCGGGTCTTCTTGCGGCAACAGAAACGGCTTGCTGAAATTGCCATTAGAATCAAAATAGCTAAAATAAAGATGGGTGCATATTCCATCCTGACGTTTACTGCTAAATACGACCCAGCGGCCGTTGCTGGACCAGCAGTGGTAACTTTCCGCCCGGTCGCTGTTTATTTTATCCGCTTTACGAAATTCGTATGTTTGGGTATCAAGCAAATACAAGTCTGAATCCGGCATATAGAGTGGGAAATAGCTATATTCTGACATGCAGAACAGGATATATTTCCCATCGGGTGAGGGCTTTGGATGGGCAACGCTAAAACCTAATTCGCTTGCTGGCAAGACAGGTTCAATCTCACCCCATGTATCTTTCTCCGCATCGTATCGGATGCGCATCAAATCATATTTCATTTTTTTTAGGGGGTGTTCATCCTTGTCATAAATATCCAGCCCGGGCGAGCTGCAAAAGTAGAGGTATTTGCCATTAGACGACCATTCAGGATACGTCTCCATACGTTCGGAAGTCGATATTTTGGGTGATGTTGTGATTGTATTGGTTTCGACGTTATAAAGAAGAAGGTCGGAGACTCTGTCGTAAACATCGAGGTTTTTACCTACGGCATGAAAAATCTGCTTTACAGTATTAAAAGCAAACGCAATGACTTTTCCATTCGGATGCCATGACCTATACGACGTGGCATGATTAAAGGGTGTTGAAGTATCTACTTTGTAAACTTCATTATCGTATGCAAGTATCATTGAGGTGCCAACTGCCCCGGCCCGCATATGAAATATCATCCTGTCCGGATTGTAATTATGAAAAGAATGACAGTTGACACAATTTTTTCCCATCGTCTTGTTCAAGACAATGGGACGCTCATCATAGGTGCTTAAATCACGTTGATATATGCCCATCTTATCCCAGTATTGATATAATGGTTTCATTAGCCGGTAAACCAGATGCGTATCGATTTCTTCTTTAGCAATTTGGTTCTCAATGGGGGCGAAGCGGGTCCATTTGCCATTTTTATCTTTAACAAAAATAGTAATTAGCAGCGGCTTTTCGCGATTCCGGTTTAACAATTCTTTCCATGGTTTTATAGGTATCCTGATGTTGGGGCTTCGGCTGAATATATCGATATCCTTGCCCTTTTTTAGACCAGATGAATCCCACCCCTCGAAGAGGGGTCGGGATGAAATGTGAACATAATATGCGTTACCTTTTTCTTTGATGATAAAGTTGGTCGGTGCAATATTGGGAGGGAGGGTTATTTCGGTATAATCCGGAGATATGGTCGGCTGTCTTTCGATGGATGTACACTCTTCGAGATTTGGCTTTCTTCTTGCGCAACCGGGGCATACTATTACCTCAGCAAAACAGACAAAAAGTAAAATAATGAAATCCCTTAATTGGTGCATATAATTACTCCTCGGGCCTGTAATAGTATAATCCGTAAAACCAGTAAGTATCTCTATATTTTTTAAGCTCTTCGTGTGCTGCTTTTTTATTCCTTTTATGCTTTGCCATGATTTTGTTGAAATCATCGAACTTCCGAATTGTTTCCTCTGAAATGTCTTTCCCCGGCAAAGCGACACCCTTTCCACCCGTGAGCTGATTGTAGATAAGCATGGCTTCTTCGAAATGGCGTGGAATTTTTGGATAGTCAAAATAATTCAGCCGGTAAAGGTGTTTTATAAAACGACCAATCTGCCCTTCCAGCAGGCAGTATGCCATAAAATATTCAAATGCCATTTTATTCTTTGTATTTTGTAATAGCTCCTCCAGGCATAGCTCTGGTTCGGCAGGTGAGACGAGGAAATCAGATTCCGGCATAGCGCTTTTTAGATATCGAAATTGCGGATTTGCCCAAAAATCACTACTGTCGGAGAGGTACTTTTGATATTCCGTAGCCCAGGTTTTATGCCAGATTGTTCTCTTTAACATTTCCAAATACTTTGCCGCAATGTCTTGTTTTTCTTTCAACAGATTCACCAGCACAAGACGCTGAAGGTTCCAGGGAGTATCTCCTTTAGCAGCTATGGCTTCATACGCCCACTGTTCGGATGTATTTATCAGACCAAGGTCAAAAAATACGTCGCTGTGCTGAAGCGCAAAAGGGCTGCGCAAGCTCTCACGCATGAAAAGACCACTGCTCCCGAAAAGCTGTGTCATGCTGAACATTTCGTCACATAAAAGGCCGGCATGGTATAATGCCCTATTGACCTGACATTGAACAACGTTACTAATTGGAAGGCCCTTTCGTGCAATATCGAGCAATTTTTTCCATTCTCCGAATCGCGCATAGTGGTCAACCAGGAGGAAAGCTTTTCCGTTTTTGTCGTATGAGCACATAGCTGCTGCGACAGCGAGAAAGATGATAATGATACCTTGAATTAGCCGTGCCGGAATGAAACGGCCGGACAAAAACTTGCCCCAGAGATTGTTTGCCTTCTTTTGACCAATCCTAACATATCTCTGCTCGCCCCGTCCCGTCTTCGACGGGCGGGGCTCAAATGTCACCACAAGAAGAATAAGTGGGAAAAATGCGTATAGCACCCACGACAGCCAGGTTAACCTGTACGTATCGTATGACATCAGGTGCATAACATAAGCGTCTCGCGTATGTACGAGAAACAAAGTAGAAACGCCAATATAAGGTAGCGAGCCTGCAAATATGATATAAAGTAAAGGCAGTGCAATCCGGCGCTGATGTAAAGCTTCATAGAGTATGATTACGATTGAAAAGATAAAAGCTTGGCCGGCAGTTACATAATATAAAATTGTCTGGAGGATGATATAGAGAAAAAATCGTAGAGTGTTATTTGAAGGAGCAAGGCGGATATAGATATTGACGCTGAGTAAAGACCAGAGTAGTCCCAGCGTCAGAACAAGCGGAAATCTGTAATTACTATGTAAGGCCAGAAGAAAAATCGTTGGTATCCAGTACAGATAAAGAGCTGGTTGGTTTACACTAATTGACCGGATGAGCAGCTTTGTATTCCAGGCGGCAAATGCGAAAACAAGAGCAAGCAGCAACGCTCCTGTCCACGAATAATAAAAAAACTGCGAAAAGAACCTTGAGGTGAGCTCGTTTACTCCTCCGGGATAGCTGAAAAATTCATTGATGAAATATTTGTCGAGGAAAAAAACGGGTTCCTGAGACTGGTAGATTAGTTTAGGGTCTATTCGCAGCAGTAAGTAAATGAAATAAAGAGACAGGAGAATAGTCGTAAACAGCAAGGCCCAGATTTTATCCTGAGATTTCCTATTTGGCACTTTCTGAAACACTTTTCCTCCTTTTGATTCTGCCATACTATACAAAATCCTGCCTATTTGTAACCAGCTAACCGGGAAATCCAGGCTGATATTCCTTTTACATCCGCACGACCTGCACTTTTATTTTGCTTTGCACGTCCGGCCAGGGCATCTTGTCCGTCCAGCCCCACGCCCTTGCTGTGGCAACCTTTATCGCCATCCTTAGAGC
>JBAQFY010000269.1:0-10287 GCA_049287505.1 Sedimentisphaerales bacterium
CAATAAGAACCAGTGGTTTCGTCGCCAACCATAGAGCCGGTCCCATTACCGGCATAGGGCGGTAAAGTAGGATGGGAGGCATAGCCAATCCCATCTTTCCATGCCCACCATATTTCGTTGTTGCCAATATCGTAGTCCTCAAAATCATCTACTATAAGGAAGTTGGCCGTTGTAAAACTCCAGACAGGGCCTATCCAAGGACTGTCGGGATTGACGTTATTGACCTCGTCAACACGCCAATAGTAAGTGGTATCCCACAGGAGTTTTCCGGGGTCATAGCTCTCATAAGCAAGAGCCTTAGTGCCTTTATACTCGGGCGAACCGGTATTGGCATTGCGTACGGCTTCTTTATCTGTTCCGAAATAGACCTGATGCGAAGCTGCATAATCTCCCGGCGACCAGTTAAGAATCTGTGTCTGCTTTACATCCACAGCGCCGTTAGAAGGCTTCAAGCTCAAAACAGCGCCTTGAGTAGTAAAGCTCCAGACTTCGCCTTTATACGTGGCGATAATATCAAACTCATCGACACGCCAGTAGTAAGTCTTACCCAATTTAAGTGAGCCGGGAGTATAAGTCTTGGTTCCCTGGGAGAGACCCCCAGAGTCGTTATTTACATCGTCAAAATTGTCGCCGAAATATATGGTGTGCAATTTCGCACCGAAACCTCCCGTCCAGCCAAGCTTCACATCCGGGGCTACAAGCTCGGCACCATCAGCCGGATTGGGATTGTATGCGGTCTTGGGGGCAATCGAAAAGCTCCAGACTTTACCCTTCCATGGACTATTTGGGTCGGTGTCATTGACCTCATCGATTCTCCAGTAGTATGTTGTGCCCGGAACAAGACCATCCGGATAAGGAAATCCGGGAAAGCCGGCAACAAGAAACGTTCCGGCCTGGTTGCCCCGGAACGTATCGGCAGTTCCGTCGTTCACATTCTCATAATTATCGCCGATATAGACATCGTGCGAGACGGCAAAATCCCCCGGTATCCAGGAAAGGTTCACCCATACGTCCAGAATCATAGAGCCATCCTTCGGGCTGGGCCTCGATGCTAATGGAAGCGGCTCACCCCGCATGGCAGCCAGGATTTGGTCTGCATTAAGCGCGCCATCGTATAGGCGGGCTTCATCAAGCAGACCCGCAAAGGCCTCGGTATTCTGCGACACCGGATTTCCATCATTACCAATGTCCATAATATCGTTGAGAGCGGTCAAACCGGTATATGCGCCTGCGGCAATTTCCTCTCCATCCAAATAGACGACGTATCTTCCCGAATCCCAGGTTAAGGCGACGTGATACCAGGTTTCCGTCTGCAATTCCACGATATCGGTATCGCGGCCATGAGAGTCACCGAGTCCGAGATCTAAAAAGGTATTGTTTTCATTCATGTAGAGCTGAATACGATTGGAGTATGAGGGTTGGGTCGTATGGCCGAAGAAATAAGATGAGTCGTCTCGATTCGTGGGGTACGGCTCAGCCAGATTACCCCAGATCATCATCGTTCCTTCAGAGGAGGACATTCCCGTCGTTGGAATCTCCACACGTGCAGTGTTATCTTCACTGCTATAAAATAAAGCACCCCCTTCTTTGCCTTCACTGGGTCTCCATTCCACATCTCCAGACAGCGTACCGTCGTTGTCACCTCCGGCCATGTCAGCCGCAATCGTGCCCGAAGATTCATCGAGTCTCCAGTACCCGACGAGGCCCGCCTGGCCACGCGCAAGGGAAAAGCCCATGCCCAGCACCAAAATAAAAGAAACCAAATAAATCAATTTTTTACACATAATCATATCCTCCTTCAAAGAGTTTAAATAATTACGAATTATGCTTTGGCTGCACAACAAAACACTCCTGGTCTCAAACAACCTCAAACAAAATGACTGCTAATACTTTTCAGACTCACGACATTCTATTTATGGCTGCCCAAGATGGCTTTTATGACTTGATATTACCTCCTTCCCTCAAAAGCACAATAAGAACCATTAACTGAAATGTAGAAATCCTCTCCGCGAAATACAAAGTTTTTACTTGACACAATGTACTTCGCTTATTACACTTTGAACCAAGCTAAATAAGCTAAAAATTACGGAAATTCAGCCTGTCGAAGGAAACATAAACTTCGATAATTTTATTTATAACAGATTATGCACTTTTTCGTCAAGGAAAATCTCTGGAACTATACGCGATTTTTTGATAAGATTATGTAAGAACTCGGGTCTTTATCAGTAGTAAAGCTGTGAAAGTATTTGCAAAAAATAGTCCACGAACAATGTAATCGCGGCAGAAAGAAGGTGCGATATGGACGAAAGAAAAGGATTTAGGCCGTTAGAAGTTAAGATTCGCGCTCGAAAAAGCGGAAGATTTCCCGAAAGACACGGGGAGGGACCCCGCTTTGCGGGAAGCCAAACAGACGTCCGGCAACAACACCGGAGTTTTCTAACGGGACCCATTAAAAGAAAATTCTCTAACGGGGCAGGGTTTACCCCGTTAGAAGTAAGACATTGTTTTCCAACGGGGTTTACGTTAATAGAGCTTCTGGTCGTTATTGCCATTATTGCAGTGTTGATGGCGATATTGATGCCGGCGCTAAATCGGGTCAGAGAGCAGGGCAAACGGGCGGCCTGTCTTAGCAATGTAAAGCAAATGGCACTTGCGTGGATTATGTATGCGGATGATAACGACAGCAAGATTGTCAACGGTAATACAAGCACCGGCGGCAACAATAAAGACGGCACCTGCTGGGTATATTGGCCCGGCCGGGATGTCTCAGAAGAACAACGAATAGACGGCATAAAGAGGGGATTGCTATTTCCATACTGTCCAAGCTTAAAGCTCTATAAGTGCCCAACCGGTATTCGGGGAGAGGTTGTAACGTATGCCATAGTTGATGCTATGAATGGTTATGATGCGATACCCGGCGCTGATGGGCAGATAGTTAAAAACAGGGTCCAGATTCGCAGACCAGGCCAAAGGGCTGTTTTTCTTGATGAAGGCCGGCTGAGTCCGGCGAGCTGGACAGTTTGGTATGACCAGGAGCGATGGTGGGACCAGATTACGGCCCGGCACGGCGACGGAACAAACCTTTCCTTCGCCGATGGGCATAGTGATTACTGGAAGTGGAAAGACCCGCGTACGATAAATATTGCCAAGATGGACTATGACTACTGGCAAGGCACCGGCCGCAATGGTGATTTGTCTTCCTCGCCGGGCAATGAGGATTTATACAACGTTCAGAAGGCTGTATGGGGGAAATTAGGTTATACCCCAACTGAGCAATAAGCATAGTTTTATTCGGGAGGGCGAGGCAACTGATAATACACTTAAAGTAATATTACATCGCCACTTAACTGGAAAAAACCTGTTTTTACCTAAAATCCGAAGCACTCCACAGGACACCGTGCGGTAGAAACAAAATCAAGTGAACTAAAGTGCCTAAAGTGAGCTAAAGTTATCATTTTTTAACTTTAGGCATTCTAAATTTTAGTCACTTTTATTTCGTTTCGAATTTCGACACGCCTGTTAGAAGCGTATGTATCCATATTCGGATTTCAAATTTAACATAACTGGCATAACGTTCTATATGGCAAGACATTATGAACGCCAAATAAACCTAAGCAGCGATGTATTAGCAATTGACAGTACGTTTATGTCAGTAAGTACCTGGTGTTGTTAAGTGTCATTGTTTTCCCCTGCGTGCCTGCGCTCTGGGCCGGTATAATCCTGGCCGTGGGGAGTGCTTTTTAATTGGTATTTTTGGGCATAGCGTGCCAAAGGTTTGGCCAGCTTTGAGAGACCCGCAAGGACAACAATTACAAGGAGAGTCGATATAGCTGCCAATTCGCGAAAACCAGCTCCGCAGGCCATTCCGATACTTGCAACAAGCCAGATAGTCGCGGCTGTGGTCAGGCCGTGTACACCACGCCTGTCCTGGATAACAGCACCGGCACCTAAAAAGCCCACGCCGGTAACAATCTGGGCAGCTATCCTTGTAGTCGAGCCTTCATCCACGGCTGCCAACCGTTTGGAGATTATGGTAAAGACGGCTGCGCCAAGGCATATTAAGAGATTCGTGCGCAGCCCGGCGGACTTGCCACTAAGCTCCCTCTCGAGGCCTATTGCCGCCCCAAGAAAAGTAGCCAAGATTATACTGATTACATCGTCCGGCCAAACCATAGGTTTACCTTTCAATTAGTGTCTCATCAACCTTCATACCGAAGTGTCTTCCGGCCTTTTCGATACGGCCTAAGACTTTGTCACCCGGCTTTAAAGTCGTAACCGAAACCGCCTTGCCATCCGGGCTTACAAGTCGAATCGTCTCGGCGTTCTGCAAGACCAGACTTATCGGCTGACCCTGGGCATCGGCCTCGATGAGCATCATAGGCCTTTTTTCGATTTTGTTTCTGCCCAGATAAGCCGTTTGACTGTTGCCTTGAAAATCCACCAGCAGCACTTCGTCGCCGGCTTTTAAGTCAGCTAAGTATTTTGTTTTACCGCCCGGAGCCAAGGTGTATGCGTGCACGGCTCCGGCATTAACGCGGAACGGGCGAGATGCTACGTAGGGATTGTCGATAGATTCGGAATGCACCAAAAAGAAACCGGAGGCGGTATTGCCGACGAGCATCCCTTCGCCCAGAGTCATTTGCGTGCAGGTATCGAGGCAGGCCCTGTCGCCCATGCCTAATTGTTTTACGTCTTTGACGGTTGCTGTTACGAGTGCGATTTTTTCACTTACTCCGTGAACGATTTCAGCGCATTTCTTTATCTCGTTTACATCGGTGGTATTTAAGACAACACCGTCAACGCCTTTTTCAAGTATCCCGACCATAAGTTTGGCCTGTTCGCTATTTTCCACCTGCACAATAATATTTTTGCCTCGCCGGGCTAACAGGTTTTCTATTGGTATAATCGTCCAGTCGAGCATTCTAAGGACAACAATTTTTTCAGCAGGCACTGCAGCGGCTTTGTCTTCATCTTGTTTGCCGGCTATATCGATGAACTCGACATCGACTCCGGGTTTGATATCGCCGCCTTTTTCGACGGTTTTTATTTTGCCGAACTGGCGGACAGTTTCGCTTTGTCCATCAGGCAGCACTACTGCCTCGGCCCCGCTTTCAAGCGCAGCTATAGCAATTTCTTTGTTATATGGAACAACATTTACCCATAGTTTTTTCATTGAACTTTTTCCTTTATTCTATCGATGTTCTTTACTTCACGAGCTTTGCCCCAGGTGGCAGTTATAAAGCAGATCGTTTTGCCGCCAATTTTACGAAAACTTGGCACCATTTTGATTTCAAGAATTTTTCCATTTTCAAACCTAACAACACAGGGCGCCAATGGTCCGCTGAAGCTTCACTGCTTTGGCCAGAATGCTTGTTTTACCTTTGTAAGCTCAATTGGCACATTCTTGCTGTATTTTTCCTTCCAAGTTACACCACCCACCGGTGGCCGAAGTTTGTTCACAAGTTTCCAATCGCCCTTTGTAATAGCCTGCCAGTATTCTTTAGCAACTTTTTCACTTGCTTCTTCTTGCGTTAATCCATCCGCTAACATTCCTATCTCTGGAATATGAGGAATCGATCTGAGACATTTTTCAATGTCAAAGTTGATTAATTCCCAGTATTCTTTAAGGTCAATACACGGCTCATTTTTTAGCAATTCACGAAGAATATATCGATGGGTGGCACCTGTAACTACGACCAGCCGTTTTTTAGGATATTGCTTGGCGGCTTTGATAATATTGTTTGCCATTATCCTGTTGCGCTCCTGCCATTGATCCCGCTGGAAGTGATCATCATCAATAAGCGTTTCATAACCTGGATATTTCTTCAAAATCGTTGGGATGATATCATGCCACAGAAAGTGTTTAATTCTTACAATTGAATCGTGAGCCTCTGAGTTGATGATATCAGGAGAACTATTTATGAACATATGAGCTTCCGATTGTCCTGCATATCTCTGAAGTTTTGCTATTTTGAGATCCAGAGATTCAGGGTCATTTCCTTCGACTTCTTGTACCCATTTTTCGCGCAGTCTGTTAGCTCGTTTTTGCCTCTCAAAGTACTTGGTCCTATTGAAATTTTCCTGCCTGTCAGGACGGTCATATGGAATCTGAGGTATATTTCCCAATTCCACTGCTGCGTTGTAGCTTGCCCATCCTTCAGGCGATGTAAGATAATCTCTAAACTTGGGCCTACCGTTCGGATCAACAAGGCTCAACGGTAGTTCATTTAGAATTGCATCTGGCTCAAGAGCAAGGATTATCTCTTTAAGAACTTCAGGCCTATACTTTGTGGATTCATGATGCGAATCATGAATAGTGCCGATTATTACCACTTCCGTTCTATTGCAATCAGTTGGTGTTTGCGGCTCGGCAAGAGTTTTGACTCTGTACAAACTACAAAAAACCACTATCGAGCATAAGATTTTGGATAGTTTTTTCATTTTTGTGTCTCTAAATCTTTTTTCACTTTCTTGATTTCATCTCTCAGAACAAAAATGTCCTCCTTTGCTACTTTCCATGCTCGGCGCATATTCACCCCAAAGTACTCATGAATAAGCACATCTCTCAAGCCGGCAATTTTCTTCCAGGGAATATCCGGATACCTGTCTCTGAAGGCTTGCGGAATACTCTTTACAGCTTCCCCCATGATTTCGAGCCGTCTCAAGACAGCATCCTGAAGCTGGGTGTTGGTCAGGAATTCCTGCTCGTTAATGCTTTGCGTGTATTGCTTGATTTTTGTAATGCTGTCCAGAATATCCTCAATATATACTTGTATGTTTCTGGTCATAAAATTACCTGCTGTTCTTTGAGAATCCTTTCTCTCAGAATGGGTTTGATGGTCTCGTACTCTACCACATCCACATCTGTTTTTAGTGCCTGCTCCAGTTCAAGTTTTAGTCCGACAAAATCAAGCAAGCTGATATCCTTATCAATCTGAACAAGTATGTCAACATCGCTGTCAGGCCGCATACGGTCTTTAGCAACCGAGCCAAACAGCGCGGCCTTGCTGACGCCGTAGCGTTTGAGAATCGGAAGTATTGATTCTTTTATCTGCTTTATGTTTGTGTTCATATCACTTCTGTGCTTTACTGGTTTTTTATAATATTTAACGCAGATTGCATAGTCTTGTCAACATCTTTTGTTTTCAAGTCTCGCAGAGATAAATCTTTTTTTAAAAACAGTTGCTTTTTATGATGCTCCACAGTATCATTTTAAAGATGCGTTTTTTTTGTGTGTAGTCGAGCAGCGACTAATTTTAAAACACTTTTTTAGGAGGCCTATTATGAATCAAATGTTAGTCAACAAGAGAATCGGCAAGTCTATCATTCTTACCTGTCTTTTGTTGTTGTTGCAGACATCGTTTGTCTGGGCGGCCGAAGATATTACAGGTGAATGGGAAATGAAGATGGAATTCGGCGGTCGAGAGAGCTTTGCCACGATGACTATCTCCAAGAATGCAGACGGCAGTCTAACGGGCAAGTGGGGCTCCGGCGAGCTGACCAATGTCAAATTCGAGAACGGAAAGCTCACCTTTACTCGAATGCTCAGTTTTGGCGACCAAGAGTTCATAATGGAGTACGCGGGGACCTTAAAGGACGGTAAGATTACGGGTATAATGTCAAGCGACCGCGGGGAGTTTGCCGCCAACGGGGCAAGGAAGAAGCCCAAGTGCCCGGCTCTTGGCCTGTGGGACATGAAGTTTAATGTTGGTGATAGAGAAATAACCGGCAGGCTGACAATCTCAGAGAAACCGGACGGTACGCTGGCGGGCAAATGGGATGCCGAGTCCGGAGAGCACGCAGTCTCGAATGTCAAATTCGAGGATGGAAAGCTTACCTATACCCGAAAGAGCAAGTTCGGTGAGCGTGAATGGGAATCGAACTTTGAGGGTGCAATCCAGGGCAACAAGTTGGCCGGGACGTTCAAGAGCGAACGAGGAGAATTGCCGGCGACCGGGGAGCGCGTAGGTACTGCACTCGTCGGAAAGTGGGAATTGACAACGACCTCCGAGAGAGGTACGCGTACGCGTATGCTAACGATTTATGGAGACATGACCGGCAGGTATGAATCTTTTGGTGGAGAGATTCCCATCAAAGACCTCAAACTGGAAGGCAACGAGGTAACCTTTGTTCTCGAGATGGGTTTCGGGGACCAAACCTTCAAGATGGATTTCAAAGGTAAACTGGATGGTAAGAGCCTTACGGGCCAGCTCAATTCAGAAAGAGGAACAACTGAGGTGGCCGGCAAGATGCTCGAGGCGGCCTCACCACTTGTCGGCACATGGGAATTCACAAGAGAAACACAGAGGGGTACGCGTACAAGCACGCTGAAGATCAAAGAGGACATGACCGCGACATACACCGTCAGAGACAATGAGATAGCCGTTACGGACCTCAAGGTGGATGGAGGTCAGGTTAGCTTCAAGGTCATAATGAGATACGGGGACAGTGATGTCCCGATGGAATTTAAGGGCAAACTGGACGGAACGACCCTCAAGGGTGAGTTCATCACCGAAAGAGGCGCCCGCGAAGCGACAGGCAAGAAGATTGATTGACACAGTCTCCCAATGAAGCTTGCTTGAAAGATTCTTATTGCTCTGTTAGAGCTGTGCTGTAAAAAATTGGACGGACTTGGCTATCAGATATTGTGAAGCTCCTGGTCTGTGTCCAATATGATGATTTTCCATTCTAAGGGATATGGACGAGGTGGGCGGAGCAGTCTATCTGTCATCTGCAGGTTCGCCGGTTTGCTTTAGAATCCAGTCCGCCACGGTTTTCATGGCAAAGGGAGCGAATGTTTCCTTTATTTGGGCGTACTCTGATTCGGCACCGGTGTCGGCTGTCTGAAACTGGTGGTTAAGGCCGGGGAGTTTTTTGACGAGGTAGTGCCGATTTCCTCCGGTTTTCAACGCCTGCTCAATACCGTGGAGATTCTCGTCCGGGGCGACCTGTAAATCCTTCTGGCCGTTGATGGCAAGAACGGGACACTTTACCTGAGTAAGGAAAACTTTGGGGTCAAAGGCCAGCAGGTACCGCGACCAGGGCGAGAGCACGCGCTTGATTTCGCCATTCAATTTTGTTTCGGACCAGTCGAGCATTTGTTTCTGCTCATCGGTAAGCTCAGCGTACATTTTGTTAATTTTCTTTTCGGCGAGGGCATCATCTTTTTCGCTGATTGCGATTTGGTAGTAACGCTGGTACCAATCGCGTAGAACGGCAATTTTTTGTTCGCCGGCTCCCTCCACTTCAGCATAAAGACAATTCTGAGTTACCAGGAGCTTATCGAGGGGCACGCCTGCTCCCGCCATTAATACGATGAATGCGGTATCGGGGGATTGGGCCGCTAACATGGACGCTATCATTGCCCCTTCGCTGTGGCCGATGATTCCGATTTGAGCAGGGTTGATTTCTTTACGGGTCTTGAGATAGGCCAAGCCGGCGAGTGCATCGTCTGCAAAATCCCTGGTCGTCGCCGTGTAGAAGTTACCGGTCGATTTCCAGACGCCGCGTTTATCGGCACGGAGGGTGGCGATGCCGCGGCGGGTCAGGTAGTCGGCCAGGACGAGGAAGGTCCGATGTGAAAAGCCATTGTCACGGTCATCGGTGCCGGAACCGCCGATGAGCAGCACCACAGGGAACGGCCCTTCGGTGCGGGGCAAGGTCAAGGTGCCGACAATCTTTATATCGGCCTGGCTGTTCTTATAGACGACTTCTTCATCATCGTAAGGATATGGCCGCTTCGGCTCCTGCGGCCGGTTCGGCCTGGGCAGCTCGTCCGTGCGCTTGAGCAGGAGAGGAAATGACCGGCCGGCCTGGCTCCAATTGCCCTTGATGGTCATACCATCGGCTTCGATTTTTCCTTCATAAGCTCCTCCTATGGATTTTGCGTCGATGTAGAGGCGGCCATTCTCAAAGGTGACATTATTCATTAGCGTCCTGTGCAGCTGGTCGGGGCTTTCCATGAAGGCCCTCGGGACACCGTCTGCGTTTATTGCAATCCGAAATATAACGGGAGGGGCGGGAGTATCCGGTTTTTCAGCAGCAGCCATCCAAATACCTTCGATGTCCCGGTTCGCTACATTTTTGGAATTGGAAGCAGCCGCTACGATAGTTACCGACGCGACGACAAGAGTCATGCCCATCACAACAA
This sequence comes from Sedimentisphaerales bacterium, assembly GCA_049287505.1. GTDB lineage: Bacteria > Planctomycetota > Phycisphaerae > Sedimentisphaerales > Anaerobacaceae > NIOZ-UU13. The sequence goes on from JBAQFY010000269.1 coordinate 10,151, forward strand.
ACGGATTAATACGATGCGTTTTCATTTTCAAAACCTGCCCATTTATTTTTAATTGTTCAGTTTCATGGTGAATGTTGCCCCCTATTATATGTATTTGAAGATTTCCCGCAAGGAAATTTTCCGGTTCGGGACCGGCC
>JBAQFY010000270.1:0-4789 GCA_049287505.1 Sedimentisphaerales bacterium
TCTTTAAATCTTCTATTTACAACAATTATTTTAAAAGTGATTCTTCTTTTTTTGCTCATTATGTAGTAAATCATATCATAAAAACAAAGAATGTCAATAAAAGATATACAGCTTAATAATCAATGTTTATCTTACATATTTCATCCTTTGCGATATTAAACCATATGCATGAACTCTTCCAACATTCCTACAAAAAAACATTGACAGATTTAATGATTTTTATTAAAATTGTATTAGAAATAACAAAAAATTAAGGAGAAGGTGCTTATGAAAATAATTAATTATTGCCATCCACGCAACTTCAACGCGTGGAAAACAATTGCATTAATAGGATGTCTCTTTCTGACTGCCTGCATGCCGTTATTTACACAAAGTGCGAGGACAGGCACCGAAAGAGTCCATCGGGAGCGCATTTCCATCAACGAAAACTGGCGCTTCTATAAGTATGATCTGGTAGCAAAAGCAGATGACCTTATCTACGACGTGCGTCCAGAGGTTAAAGATAATTGGGATGACAGACCTGCCGATGACAAACCAACAGAGGCGGAGGATGTCAAAACGACCCAAATGGTGCTCAAGCCCTGGATATTGCCGACCGGCAATGGCTTTATCAAAGACCCTGCCAAACGTCATGTCCGTCCCGAAGGCAATCCCGGTAGCGATTTCCCGTTTGTTCAAAGTGATTTCGATGACACTTCGTGGGAGAACGTTAATCTGCCGCACGACTGGGCGATTGAAAGGCCATTTTATGAGGGGCCGAATCCGGAAGTTGGCGGTGGTATGGGACGATTACCCAGTCCCGGAGTCGCCTGGTACAGAAAGAATCTTGATATTCCAATCTCGGACGCGGGTAAGTCCATCTTCCTCGATGTAGATGGTGCGATGTCTTATGCAATGGTTTGGTTAAACGGTAAGTTGGTCGGCGGTTGGCCTTTTGGCTATGCCTCATGGCGGGTGGATCTCACGCCTTATGTCGTACCGGGTGGTGAAAACCAACTGGCGATTCGTTTGGACAATCCGCCTGAATCGTCGCGCTGGTATCCCGGCGGCGGAATCTACCGCAATGTCTGGCTGACCAAAACCAATCCCGTTCATGTCGGTCATTGGGGCACTTTTGTGACGACGAGCGATATCTCCGAGGTCTCCGCCACGATTAGCCTAGAAGTCACAATCGAAAACGACTACAGGGATAATATTACGATTAAGGTAATTACACAGATCTTCGCCTTGGATGTAAAAGGCAATAAAACCGGCAAAGTAGTTTCAACTTTCGCTCCTCTGGAAACGTCGGTTGCGGCGGGAAAGAGAATCAAGGTCGAAGGCTCCGTTACTCTCAAAAATCCCAGACTGTGGGGACCACCGCCCACGCAGGTTCCTAACCTCTACGAGGCGGTAACCACTTTGCTGCAGAATGACAAAGTGGTCGATCAATACGAAACGCGCTTCGGCATCCGCTCGCTACGTTTTGATCCGGACTCAGGTATCTTCGTCAATGGTGAGCGCATAAAAATAAAAGGTGTTAACCAGCACCACGACCTCGGCGCTTTGGGCGCGGCATTCAACACCCGCGCAGCCGAGCGTCAGCTTGAAATACTCCGGGAGATGGGTTGCAACGCGATCCGTACGGCGCATAATCCACCCGCTCCCGAGTTACTCGAGTTGACAGACCAAATGGGTTTTCTTATAATGGATGAAGCATTCGATGTGTGGATGCGAAAAAAGACTCCGCTTGACTTTCACCTCATTTTTCCGGATTGGCACGAGCAAGACTTACGCGCCCTTGTCCGCCGGGACAGGAATTGTCCTTCTATAATAATTTGGAGTTTTGGTAATGAAGTTGGCGAACAATATACCGGTGAGGAAGGAGCATCCCTGGCGAAGCGGCTTCATGATATTGTTAAAGAGGAGGACCCAACCCGCCCGACGACCAGCGCCATGAATTGGTCCAAACCAAATATGCCCTTACCCGCTGTTCAGGATGTCATCAGCTTGAACTATCAAGGTCAAGGAATTCGCCAAGACCCCGAATTTGAAGGAACTGATCGCATTCGTACCGCACCAATGTATACTCCATTCCATGAGAAATTTCCCGATAAAGTTACTCTCAGCAGTGAAACCGCCCACGCAATGAGCAGCCGTGGGATTTATCTTTTTCCCGTAGTGCAAAAGATTAGCGATATCGTGCGGGATGGCAGAGGAGGTGATTCGAAGATTTGCCATGTGAGCGCCTACGAACTCCATGCCACAGACTATGGTTCCTCAGCAGACAAGGTTTTCCGTTCTGTTGAACAGCATCCTTTCGTAGCGGGTGAGTTTGTTTGGACAGGCTGGGATTACCTCGGCGAACCGACACCATACTATAGCTCCCGCAGTTCGTATGGCGGGATTATCGACCTTGCAGGTTTCAAGAAGAACCGATTTTATATCTACCAGGCGCATTGGCGCCCGGACCTACCCATGGCACACATCCTGCCGCATTGGAATTGGCCGGAGCGTATTGGTAAGGTCACGCCTGTGCATATTTTCACATCCGGTGACGAAGCAGAGCTATTTCTCAATGGCAAATCGCTCGGCCGAAAGAAAAAGGACCTGTATGAATACCGTCTGCGCTGGGACGATGTGAAATACCAACCGGGTGAACTGAAAGTCGTGGCTTATAAAAACGGTAAAAAATGGGCTGAGGACATTGTGAAGACAACGGACGAACCAGCCCTCCTTACGGCATCTGCAGATCGCAGCGAGATTCGAGCCGATGGAAAGGATTTAGCCTTTATCACAGTGCAGGTGACCGACAAAAACGGTCTTACAGTACCGCGTGCTAATAATGCAATCAAATTCGAGATCGAGGGTCCCGGCGAGATAGTAGCCACAGATAACGGTGATCCGACGAACTTCGTACCGTTTCCCTCGCACGAGCGCGAAGCTTTCAACGGTTTGGCTTTAGTTATCATTCGCTCAAAACCAGGAGATTCAGGTTCAATAACGGTTACTGCAAAATCACCAGGGCTAAAGGAAGCTCGAATAGTTGTCAAAAGTAAATAGTTGAAATAGCTTCGGAGGAATTATGAAAAAATACATTTTTTATCCGGCTTTTAGTTGTTTTCTCTTATTAAGCAATATTTATGCGCAGAATGCAACTGTAATAAACTTGGATAGTACTCACCAAGTGATTAGGGGATTCGGCGCCGCAAACATCCTTCCATGGCGGCCTGATATGACTACTGAGGAAATAAATACAGCTTTTGGTACCGAGGATGGTCAAATTGGATTTTCAATACTTCGTCTTCGAGTTCCATATCAACAAAGTGAATTCAACCTCAATGTTCCTACTGCCCAGTTGGCACATACACTTGGTGTAACCCTTATCGCATCGCCCTGGTCCCCCCCTCCGGAAATGAAAAGCAACAACAATATTGTAGGCGGTGAACTTGAGGAAGATTATTATGACGATTTTGCTGCTCATTTAGATTCATTCGCTGATTATATGGCGGAAAACGATGCGCCAATATATGCCATATCCGTTCAAAATGAACCGGATGTGAGCGTTACATATGAATCATGTGATTGGAATGCTTCACAAATGGTTAAATTTATCAAAGAAAATGCTCCGTCAATCGGAGTTAAAGTAATGGCCCCGGAGTCATATCATTTCGATAAAGCACTTTCCGATCCAATCCTAAATGATTCCGCCGCTTGTGCAAATTTGGATATTGTTGCCGGGCATATATATGGAGGCGGACTTGCACCTTATCCACTGGCGGAAAGCAAAGGAAAAGAGTTATGGATGACTGAACATTTATCTGGTCAGTACAATTCAGGAAACGATTGGTCATGGGCCTTTAATGTCGCACTTGAAATTAATGATGTCATGAATGCAGGAATGAGTGCTTACATATGGTGGTATATCGTACGGTATTATGGACCAATTAGTGATGGAACGATGGATAGTGGCGATAAAGGTAATGTTACAAAGAAGGGTTACGTTATGTCGCAGTTTGCCAGATTTATACGCCCTGGATATTTGAGAGTTGAATGCGATGGAAACCCGCAAAGCGATGTTTTTGCTTCTGCTTACAAAGATAGTACATCCTCAAAGGTTGTTATTGTTGCAATAAACACTTCCTCGCAGGCTAAAAATCAGACATTTACTTTTCAGAACGGTGATGTTGAAAAGGTTAGACCTTATGTTACATCAGAAACAAAAAATTGTAGTCGTGAAACCTCTATATTAGTAACAAACGACAGTTTAAACGTCACCCTTGAGGGAGAGAGCATAACGACTTTTGTGTCGGGTGATGACGCCATAGTCATAGTTGAGAGTCCAGCATCATTCAAGCTGTTTCAAAATTATCCAAATCCATTCTATTCATCGACGCAAATCGATTTTGAAATTCCTGAAAAATCATTTGTTTCTCTCAAAGTTTATAATCTTCTCGGTCAAGAAATAGACGAACTTGCAGGAAAAGAGTACTCTGCGGGAGTGCATTCCGCAATATTCGATGCTTCGCATTTGGCAAATGGAATCTATTTCTATACATTAAGAGCAAGAGATTTCATAGAGACCAAGAAAATGTTTTTTATAAGATAGGGACTTTTTTACTGATAAAAAAAATGTTACTTGTAAAATGACATATTATAACAATACAAGGAGGAAAAAAATGAAAAGATTATTCATATTGCTGAGTTGTTATTTCATAATGGGGAATTACGGATACGGACAATCTCCATCGTTTCAAACTTATATGAACCCTGTTATTCCCGGAGACCACCCGGACTGCACTTTAACAAA
>JBAQFY010000271.1:0-1877 GCA_049287505.1 Sedimentisphaerales bacterium
GTATTGGGCTGCGACGATGTCAATGATTATGCCAAACGCTCTCCATATTTCGGTGCGTTAATCGGCCGTTACGGAAACCGTATCGCCAAAGGCAGGTTCACCCTCAACGGGGTCGAATACAAATTAGCAACGAATGACGGCCCGAATCATCTCCACGGCGGCAAAAAGGGGTTCGACAAAGTCGTGTGGAAAGCAAAACCGATGCAAACCAAAGAAGGCCCCGCCCTGAAATTGACTTACAAAAGCCGTGACGGCGAAGAGGGCTATCCCGGCAACCTCTCCTGCACGGTTGTTTACACCCTGACAAACAATAATGAGCTGAAAATCAGCTACGAAGCCAAAACCGACAAAGCCACCATCGTCAATCTCACACATCACAGCTATTTCAACCTGGGAGGCTTTAGCTCCGGCGATATCCTCGGGCACGAGCTGCAGATTCTCGCCGACCATTTCACCCCCGTCGATAAGACCCTGATACCGACCGGCGAAATAAAAGCTGTAAAAGGCACACCCTGGGATTTCACCAAGCCAATGACCATCGGCTCACGCATAAAGGATGTCGAAGGCGGTTATGACCACAATTACGTATTAAATAATTCCAGCGGCAAGCTGGCTCTCGCAGCTTCGGTTTATGAGCCGAAGACTGGCCGCGTTCTGGAAATCTACACCACCGAGCCCGGCCTGCAGTTCTATTCCGGAAACTTCCTTGACGGCTCTCTTAAGGGAAAAGGCGCCGTCTATAACAAGCACGCCGGCTTCTGCCTCGAGGCGCAGCATTTTCCCGATTCGCCCAACGAACCTGATTTCCCATCGGTGGTTTTAAGACCGGGTGAAAAATACACGCAGTTGACCGTGCACAAATTTTCCGCACGATAGGGTTTCGCTAAAAGATTAAAAAGTAATTGCTGAAGGAGAAAAGTTATGACCACACTAATCATCATTGCTGCTGCCCTTGTTTTGCTCGTTCTTTCTGTAATCGGCATTTACAACGCACTTGTTCGACTTCGCAATCAGGTCGATAACGCCTGGTCGCAGATTGATGTCCAGTTGAAGCGCCGACACGATTTGATTCCCAATCTCGTCGAAACCGCAAAGGGCTATATGCAGCACGAGCGAGGAACCTTCGAAGCCATAACCGAGGCCAGAAGCCGGGCTATGGGCGCAAAAACCGTCTCCGAGGCCGCAAAAGCAGAAGGCGCGCTCGGCGAAGCCCTGAGCAAATTTCTGCTCGTCGTGGAAAATTATCCCGACCTCAAGGCCAATCAGAACTTCCTCGCCGTCCAGGAAGAGCTGGCCAGCACCGAGAACAGAATCTCTTTCGCTCGACAGAGCTACAATGACCAGGTCCTCTTCTTCAACAACAAGATTCAGATGTTCCCCTCCAACGTCGTTGCGAATATGTTCAATTTCAGCAAACGAGACTTCTTCGAGCTGGAAGTCGCCGCCGAGCGGGAAGTCCCCAAGGTCAGTTTCACTTAAAACTAAAAACTTAAAACTCAAAACCAACTATGTGGGAACTGATTAGGGCTAACAAGAGAAACTCCATCATTCTGATGGTGCTGATGGCCGCCACTTTATTGATTCTCGGCTATATCATCGCCGTTGCCGTCGCAGGACATCAGGCAGGTTTCATCGGCCTGATAATTGCTGCCGCCATCTGGCTGATTCTTGCAATGGTCAGCTTTTCAAGCGGCGACCAAATACTCTTGTCCGCCAGTAAAGCCGTTCCTGTTACCCACGATGAGCATCCCCAATTATTTAACATAGTTGAGGAAATGAAAATCGCTGCGGGCCTGCCTGCAATGCCCAAAATTTATATTATACCCGACCCGGCTCCGAATGCCTTCGCTACCGGCCGAAGCCCGCAGTCCGCTTCG
>JBAQFY010000272.1:0-2702 GCA_049287505.1 Sedimentisphaerales bacterium
GCTGACCACTTCGGACATATCAGCGTTAATAGCTGCATCAAACTGGGCAAGGCCCTTCAGCCTTACCAATTAGCCTGGCTGGAGGATATGGTCCCGTGGGAATATACCGAGATGCTCAAAGAGATCAAAAATGCAATTGACGTGCCGCTCCTAACGGGCGAGGATATCTATTTGCTCGATGGCTTCAAGCCGCTGATTGACGGGCACGCTGTCGATATGATACATCCAGACCTTGCGACCGCTGGCGGTATTATGGAAACCAAAAAGATTGGTGACTACGCGGAGCAGCACGGCATCGCAATGGCAATGCACTTCGCAGGCACGCCGGTATCCTTTATGGCCAACGTGCACTGCGCAGCGGCCACGGAGAACTTTATTGCTCTTGAGCACCACTCGGTTGACATTGACTGGTGGGAGGACCTGATAACAGGTATCGAGAAACCGCTTCACGTGGATGGTTTCGCCCATGTTCCGGAAGGACCCGGCCTGGGTATAGACTTGAACCTTGACGTTGTGAAGGAGCATCTTGAGCGAGGTCAGGAGCTCTTCGCACCCACCGACGATTGGAACAGAGACCGCTCTAACGACCAATTGTGGAGCTAAGGACCTTTAGCTCATAGCCTATTCAAGGAAGGAAAGAATAAATGAGAACCGAAAGTTCATTCTTGAGATACTTCAAGTTCATATTCGTGATTTGTCTGGTGTTGGTGGTCATCATGCTGGCCACCGGCCGTTGGGCCGGACTGGGTCCGGCGCTTATCGTTATGTTCGCTTCGTTGGCTCTGTATTTTATGAGCCATCCGTTTCTCAAAAGCTTTGCCTTTACCGTTTGGGTCTTTGCGTTCGTGGCAGCTTCAATGGTCTATCCAGAGGCCTTTGGCTCCTGGTTCGGGGTCGATTTGAAGATACTTATTGTCCCTTTAATCCAGATTATTATGTTCGGGATGGGGACAACCCTAAGTGTGGCGGATTTCGGCCGGGTATTCAAAATGCCCTGGCCCGTATTCGTTGGATTTGTCTTGCAATTTTCGGTGATGCCCTTAACCGGCCTTACCCTGGCCAAGATATTCGGCTTTAAAGCAGAGATAGCTGCTGGCGTTGTTCTAATCGGTTCCTGTCCCGGCGGGGTTGCCTCCAACTTGATGACGTATCTGGCCGGTGGTAACGTGGCCTTGTCGGTTACGATGACATCCTGCTCGACACTGGTCTCGCCGGTTATGACGCCCTTTCTAATGGATAAGCTGGCCGGCCAGTTCATCGAGATTAATTTTTTGGATATGATGTTCGGGATTATCAACATGATTATCGTTCCAATCGTTGCCGGCTTGGTCGCAAATCGCATCCTGTATAGTCGGCACAAAGCCTTCCATTCGGGCGGGACGTTGGCCCTTATTGGAACAACCGTCGTCCTGCTGGCAGCAGGCATAATACTTTTTGCGCCTTCGGCTGTTTTCACTTACGGCGACGCCTCCTTGCAGAAAGACGGCTTTGTCGTCGGGCTAATGCTTATCGGTGTGGTTGCTCTGGCTAAGCTTGTAATTAGTGTTTGGTTGAAGGGACCTGAGAACTGGATGGACAAGGCGTTGCCTATTGTATCCATGGTAGGGATTTGCTACATCATCGCCATTATCACGGCCCGCTCCAGGGACGATTTGATGTCAGTTGGACCATATTTAATCGGAGCCACGATTATCCACAACTTCGTCGGCTATATATTAGGCTATTGGTTTGCCCGTGCTGGTCGTTTGGATGAGAGCTCATGCCGGACGGTGGCATTTGAAGTCGGTATGCAAAATGGCGGGATGGCCTCTGGCCTTGCTATGAATATACTCAAAAGCGCACCTGCGGCGTTGGCGCCAGCCATCTTTGGCCCATGGATGAACGTCTCTGGGTCGGTCCTGGCCACCTGGTGGCACCGAAAGCCTGTAGGCCAGCACAGTCGAACAAAGAATTTAGGGAAGGAGTAAAGTTATGGCCATAAATAAAATAATTAGAAAATCCAAATTAACGCCAATGAAATCTAACAGACGCGAATTTGGTAAGGCCGTTTTGGCAGGCATTCTTGGCGGACCGGCAGCCTTGTCGTCTATTGCACAGACAGCCGAAGATAAGCTTCCAAGGGACAGTCGTTCCCATGCAGATGACCGACAGGGAGGTAAGGGGATGAAGCTGGCCCTAATGCTCGACATGCGAAATAAAGAAAGGTGGACACTGGCACGTCAGATTGGCGTCAATCATGCAATCGTTCCCGCAAATCGAACGTTAATGCGGGTCACACGGGACCGGTACCTTGATACCCTTGCGAAAATGAAAGCTGCCTATGAGGCGTCGGGACTTTCGATAGCCGGCGTTGAGAGCCATCCGGTTGCGGCGGAAAATATCAAGCTGGGACTGCCCGGCCGCGATGAGGAGATAGCCAACTACTGTGCCGTGATAGAGGCCCTGGGCAAAGTCGGGATACCAATGTGCTGCTATAACTTTATGGCGGGCATCGGGTGGTATCGCACTAAGGTCGATATAGCCGAACGCGGCGGCGCCCTGACCAGCGAATTCGATAATCAAATCGCCGAAAAGAATGGACTCACTAAGTGGGGTAAAATCAGCGAGGAAAAAATCTGGGATAATATCACATACTTCTTAAAACGGGTCATCCCCGTAGCGGAAAAGGCTGGCGTGAAAATGGCCCTGCATCCGGACGACCC
>JBAQFY010000273.1:0-1843 GCA_049287505.1 Sedimentisphaerales bacterium
CAAGGAGACTGAAAAGCCAGCACGGCATTCGAGGCATCATAGTGGACTATCTGCAATTGATGCATTTGGGGACGAGCAAGGTCGAATCGCGTCAGCAGGAAATCACGACGATTTCAAGATATTTGAAGGCCCTGGCGAGAGAGCTGAACATTCCCGTTGTGGTCCTGAGCCAGTTGAACCGTGCGCCTGAAGGGCGGGAAGGCCATCGGCCGAGGATGAGCGATTTGCGTGAGAGCGGCAGTATCGAGCAGGATGCCGACGTTGTGATTCTGCTGCACCGCGAGGATTACTATCATCATGGCGAAAAGGACTACGATGACGATAACAAGGCGGAACTGATAATAGCCAAGCAGCGTAACGGCCCGACAGGAAACATCGAGCTGATATTCAGGGAAAAATTTACCCGGTTTGACAATGCCTCCTATGCGTCTGTTGAAGGCGAAACCGCGGGTGGGGTGCCATTTTAGGGAAACTAATTTCCGCCATAGGCGAATAAATTGAAAGGAAGCAATGAAAAGGTCTTACAGCTCACCACTTACCCTTTGCTGTTTGCTATTGCTGGCCCCATCGTTATTGCTTTCGCAAGAAAACACCGGAGTACCTTCGGCTGATAATAAGATGTCAATCGGCAACATAAGCACGGCAGGTAACGTCAGCATCAGCAGCGATAAGATTTTGTCGAAGGTTCGCAGCAGAGTGGGCCAGCAATTCGATGCTGCCACTGCCGCTGAGGATGCCAAGCGTATAGCGGAACTGGCCGGCGTCGAATACAGCTATTACAATACCGCCGTTGTTGATGAGAAAATCCAGCTGACTTTTGTTGTTGTCGAGAGGAATATCGTCAGGTCGATTGTTTTCAAAGGCAACTACAAGTATAAGGCCAAGACGCTGGAGGGCAAACTGGGTTTTAAGAAAGCCGATTACCTCGAACCGGTTATGGCTGAAGCCGGAAGAACAGCCATTGTCGAATTTTACCAGAAAAAAGGATTTGCTTTTGCTCAGGTGAGCTTAGATACCGAAAAGTTATCTACGGGAAACGTGATTTATACAATCGATGAAGGACCGAAGGTCAAAATAGCAACGGTGAGGTTCAGCGGCAATAAGGCCCTGAAAACCAAGTCGCTTAAAGAGACCATAAAGACGAAGAAAACGGAATGGGGGTTTTTGCCGGGCTATTACACCGAAGAGAAAGTATCTAAGGATGTTACAAAGCTGCAAAACATCTATTACAACAAAGGTTTTTTAGACGCCAACATAACAGCAGAACGGGAATTTACCAAAGATAAGAGTAAGGTCCGTATCACTTTCGCAATTAATGAGGGGCATACTTATACCGTTGAGAATGTTACTATCGCAGGTAATAAGCAATTCGACACAGAGCGGCTGCGGTCGGAACTGAAATTAAAACAGGGGCAAATCTATAACAAGCGGAAAGCCGGTTCGGACGTTGACCAGATACTTAAACTTCACCGTGAAGAGGGCTTTATCGATGCGAAGGTTGAGCAGAGCATCAAGTTTATTTCCGAAGATAAGGTCGATGTTAAATTTGAGATAACAGAAGGAGAGCGTTTTCGAATCGGCCGGGTTAATATAACCGGCAACGAGCAAACACAGGATAAGGTGGTGCGGCGGGTGCTGAACGAATATGATTTCCTGCCTGGGCGGTGGTATAACGCTGATATAGCTCGCGGGGACGGCAGCGGCGAACTGGAAAAAGAAGTGCGAAGAATGGTAGTGGCGGAATCGGCGACTATTACGCCGCGGGGAGAGGCAGCCGGCCAAAAGGATGCAGATGTGAGCATTATCGAGGGCCAGACCGGTATGGTGATGCTCGGGGCCGGTG
>JBAQFY010000274.1:0-14297 GCA_049287505.1 Sedimentisphaerales bacterium
GATATGGCCTATTTTGAGTCTTTTTGTTAGAACCTCTTAGTTAAAGCGGATGCCGAAGAAGCCGAATTGAGGATTCAAAACGACTGGTTAACCAACGAACGAGTAATGATGACCGAATATACTATGACAAAGGTCCGTGAGCCCCGCCCATCGGATGGGCGGGGTGAGCAGGATGAGGTCTATGTGATTGACCTTGATTACCGACTTACCCCGACACTTGATATGACGTTGAATCATACGGCTTTCGGCGGGTTCTGCGTGCGTGCCCGAAATGATGGTGATTTCTATTACGCCACCTCCGAGGGAAAGGTGCAGCTGCACGACCCGCACTATTCAGTTCCGGAACTGAACTGGCCCGCCAAAAAGTGGTACGACTACACAATCAAGCTTAACAGTGGCGAGACGATTGGCGTTGGTGTAATTGACCACTCGGACAATCCGCCGGCAACCTGGCACAATCCGCGTTATGTCTGGATGGTCAATCCATGCATCGTCGCGCCGCCAGGCGTCCCTGTCGGGACTGCTGAGCCGGTTCAGGTGAAAAAAGGCGAGACGCTGCGGCTTCGTTATCGTTTCGTGGTTCATGACGGCCCAACACCCATAGAGCTGCTCGAAAAGCTATCGAGTCGCTGGTAGTCCACTTACCGCGGGGTCAATTTGACACTCGCGGTGGGCCCGGTGCGACGCATCGCGGCGAGCCCCGTTAGAAATTCCAGAAGGGACAAAAATATGGGACAAAAAGCGAAGATTTCTAACGGGGCTTGCCGCAACGACGTGATGCGAGTACTATATAGCATTATGCAGAATTACAAACGTGCCAGCTTATAGTAAAGTTACAGTCCACAGGATGCCTTACGGCATTGCCTACAGTAATATGAAAGGGTCCCATTATGAGTGGAAAAAGAATCACCCGGCGTCAATTCATTAAGGGTACGGCTGCTTTGGCCGGTGCCACCTTATTGTCATCTTGTAATATTGGTCCTTTACCCAAAGGACGCAAGCTAACGGCTGTGGACCAGGTCCCGCTGGGCAAGACGGGATTGAAGCTGAGCCGGCTTGGTTTCGGTACCGGCAGCAGGGGCGGCAGCATTCAGCGGGCTCTTGGAGCTGATGGATTTAACCGGCTGATACGGTATGCCTATGACCAGGGGATTACGTATTTCGACACGGCTGAGAACTACGGAACGCATACAATGGTTCGCGAGGCCATCAGGTCTCTGCCCCGCGAGAAGCTGTTCATCCAGTCCAAGATGCCAGGGGTTCCAGATAAGCCTCTGGAGGTGCTCGACCGCTATCGTAAGGAGATGGGTGTCGATTACATCGACAGCCTGCTTGTCCATTGTGGGTTTAAGTCTGACTGGGACGAAGAACGTAAACGGCTGCTGGATGCCTTCGAAGAAGCCAAGGCCAGGAAGCTCATACGTGCCCACGGTGTCTCGTGCCATTCGCTGCCTGCCTTGACAAAGGCTGCCCAGTTGGATTGGGTTGATGTCAATCTTGTGCGAATCAATCCGCAGGGTGCGCACATTGATACCCCGGTTGAGAGCTGGGATGCCCAGAGTAATGCGTCCTATTTGCCTGCGGTGCTGGAGCAAATCAAAGTCATGCGCGAAAAACGCCACGGCATCATAGGCATGAAAATCATAGGGGACGGCGATTTCACAGAGCCAGAGGACCGCGAGAAGTCCATACGCTTCACGATGCAGTCCGGTTTGGTGGACGCGGTTGTGATAGGCTTCAAGAGCACCGTGGAAATCGATGAGGCCATCATGCGTATCAATAATGCTCTCGCCCAGACCGCGTGAAAACGCACAAGTACACAAGAGCTTAAGAGCCCAAAATGGGAGGTGAAGATGAAAGAGGGGGGATTTCTGATTTGCCAACTCAGTAGGGAAAAATTAAAGGCCAGTAGAAACTACAGCTTCATCCGAACAAGCAGAACGAAGCCAAAGTATATGATTTGTGTTGTGCGTGGGCTGTGAGATTGTAAGCGGAGGTGAAATATGGGAAGCAATAACAGTAAAAAGGTAAAGCTTGGCAGAGGGTTTCCGCCTTGCGGGGTCCCAAATCAGGAGCATCTTGTGGACGAGCTTAAAGAATATCAGGCGAAATTCAAGGCCCTGTTCGACAATGTCAGCAGCGGAGTGGCGATATACGAAGCGAGCAACGACGGCGAAGATTTTGTCTTTGTAGATTTTAACGCGGCGGCCGAAGAGATCGATCAGATCAAAAAAGAAGAGCTGATAGGTAAAAGTGTTACCGAGGTTTTTCCTGGAGTCAAGGAGTTCGGCCTTTTCGATGTTTTCCAACGAGTCTATAAAACGGGCACGCCGGAACACCACCCCGTTTCAATATACAAGGATGAAAGGATAGCAGGCTGGCGGGAGAACTATGTATATAGATTGCCCTCAGGACAGGTCGTGGCTGTATATGATGATGTTACCACGCGCAGGCGCAGCGAATTAATGACTCGGATGACCGACCAGTGCTTCCGCGCCATCGCAAACTACACTTATGACTGGGAGGTCTGGGTCGGTCCAACCAGCCGGGTTCTGTGGATGAATCCGGCGGTAAAGCGCCTCACCGGATACAGTATAAAAGAGCTTATGGCTATGTCGGATTATCCAATGTCGGTCGTTTACAAAGAAGACCGTGAACGGATGGGCAGAGCTTTTCGCTCGGCCCTTAAAGGCAGTACCGGCAATGATGTCCAGTTCAGGATAGAGCGTAAAGATGGTAAGATAATCTGGGCGGCGATGTCCTGGCAGCCAATATATGACGACAAAGGCAATTCGCTGGGACACCGTGAGAGCATTCGTGACATCACCGCACGCAAAGAGGCTGAGCAAGCATTAGAAAAGGCTAAGACAGAAAAAGCCTCTGAGCTGCAAGCTCTGAGGGCCCAGCTTGATAAGGGAATTCCCAAAGAGTAATATGAGAGGGTTCAGGACACCCCTTCCGAAATGAGCAATCGGGGAAAACTCGAAATTCTAAGCACTAAATCCTAAACAAATTCGAACGACCGAAATTCAAAATCACAAACCTGCTGTTTTGGAACATTTTGAATTTGAATTTTGAGATTGTTTCCACCGTCAGGTGTCCTGCGGAGTATTTCGATATTCGGATTTAGTATTTCTTGTCTTCCTTGGCTCCTTCGGCACTTCGACAATCCCTTCGACTTAGCTCAGGGCTACGGCTAATTCAGTGCAAGCAAGCCCCGTTAGAGGCCCGAAAGGAAAAGGCTCTAACGGGGCAAGCTCAGTACGTGGTTTTTAGTTTTGAGTTGCGTGGAGATTCTTCACCGCGCTCAGAGCGCACGCCTTACTCTGGCCTCGATAACGAATGTAAATACTTTTCGATGTTGGTGTAACCATCTTCGTCAAGGTCGCCATTCCCGTCAGAAGCATCCTTTGTATCCAGCCCCATCTTCAACTCCCAATCGTCCGGCATACCATCATGGTCTGAATCAATTGGCGGGATACCACTTGCGAGCTTGGGATAGCCACCGACGTCGTCCGGAGAATCGATAATTGAGCCGGTCCCCTTTTTCACATCATCCACTACGCGACTATCAACCACATCGCGCTGCGGTGCCGTCGCTCCGGCTTTTGCCAAAACCTTTTCCCGGGCCTCGGTGGCGCGGATTGTAGTAATTGGGGGAGTTTCGAATTTGGTATGGCTGCGATATTTTTCAGGTGCGACACCTTTCTCTCCCCAGCCGAAGCCGACAATGGCCCAGTCCTCCATGTTCGGGTCGGGACGATGTGGGCCAAGATTGTCTTCGACAAAAATTTTGGGATTACCTTGGGGGAAAAGGATTTCGTAGGGGCCTCTCTGAGTGGATGGCCCTAAAATGAAGAAGTTTCCGACGAAGTTCAAAAATGTATTAGAGTCATAGTCACCGATCTCGGCCGGCAGCACTCCCCAATCGTAGATTACGTTGTTCACTATGTCGTGGGTGCCTCCCTGGGAGATTAGCGGATTGCGGAAATCGTTGTGCGCCAGCAGATTGTGATGCATCGATACATTATAGGAGCTGTCCCCGAAAAGCACTCCGGCACTGTGCGTCTTTTTGCGGTGACGGCTTCTGTTTAGCGCTTCGCTGATGATGCACCACGAAATAGTAATATCGTGCGCCCCATACCAGGTGCTGACGGTTTCATCTTCCCCCCAGCTCGCCGAGACATGGTCAATTACTACATTGTAAGCATCGTCGTTTTGACCGCCGTATTTGCCTAAAATGCTAATCGCATCGTTAATATCGGCATTGACTGGGCCTTTATTCCCCGGCCGGACACGGATATGCTGGATAAGAACATCGTGTGTCATAATCGTAATGCCGGCACCTTTAAGGCAGACCCCGCCGCCCGGGGCCGTCTGGCCTGCAATGGTCACAAACGGATATGGGATTTGAAGCTCTGACTTTAGTTCGATGATTCCCGAAATACGAAAGACAATAATGCGAGGAGAGTGGACGTTGACAGCAACTCGCAGTGTTCCCGGCCCATCGTCGGCTAATGAAGTTACTTCTATCACCTTGCCTCCCCGCCCGGCGATGGTCCGCGTGCCGAAACCCTCAGCGCCGGGGAATACAGGCAATCCAACCTGCGGCGCAACCGGTCTCGGCGTGCTTGGATTCTTGGGAGTTTTTGGCTTCATCGCTTCGTTGACCATTGGGATGCCGATGAGCACTATAAACGCCGCGAGAAGGATTGAACCCATCACCGTAAACATCCGGCCTAGGAACGGGTGCTGCCGCGCGCGCAGCATTTTCACACCCAGATAAATCGCTGCCAGAGGACAGAGGGACATAGCGCCCCATATAACAAGCGGGCCGGTGGACTTCATCAGGTAGGCATCGAAAATGTTGACGACCCTGAAGTAAAAGAGCAGCAGGAGAGCCCAGAGAAGCAGCGGGATACCGAGCAATAATAGACCTAACCTTGTATTTTTCGCTGAGGTTTTCATACATTTTCTCTATATATCTATGGTTTGACATTGACATAATCAGCCGCAATCCCGTCACCGGTTCTTTCAACCCATCCTCGCAAAAGCTGACGATGCGTATTTAGGACAGCTTTGTAGTCCTCGACCTTTGCGAGGTTCTTCATTTCACCTGGGTCATGTTTCAGGTCTATGAGTTGTTCGCGGTCTCTTCCTGAGTCGTAAATACAGTACTTGAAGCGGCCTGTCCTCAGCATTCTCCCGTTCTGACTCTCTGAGACGACGAAACTACGCCATTCTTTAATATCTTTTCCTTGCGCCAAAGCTCGCAAGCTCATTCCTTGCATTCCTTCGGGCGTTTCTATGCCTGCGTAATCGCAAAGGGTGGGAAGAAGGTCGAGACCGTTGGAAACCAGGTGCGTATCATCAATCCTGCCCTCAGGAATCATTCCCCTGTAGCTCATTATGAACGGAACACGCACGGATTCCTCGTAAAGCACCGACTTGTGCTCCATTTTGTGGGCAGAATCCATGTCACCGTGGTCGCTAGTAAAGACTATCAGGGTGTTATCTTCCATCCCTGCTTCTCGAAGGGCGTCGAGCACTGTTCCGATTTCCTTATCAACCATTTCGGTCAATCGACAGTATGCCCAGCGGTGAAGGCGCCATTGATTCTGAGTCCACTTCTTGCGGATATATGCCCGGAAAGGTCTTGCATTCACGTACTTCTGTGTTACGCACTCCGGCTCAGCCTCCGGCACTTCGTGATTTGCGGGCAGTGGAGGACAGTTCGCCTCCACAAAAGCGCCAATGTCCCCGGTCTTTCGCGCACCATCCAATACAGCCTCGCAAGTTTTGGAATCCGTGTTGCCTGCCGGGGCTTTTCCCTGTGTGCGATTAAAATCATTGATAGCCATATAGCAGATATCGTGTGGATTGATGAACGAGGCGAACAGGAAGAATGGTCTTGTGTGCTGTCCCTCGATGAATTTTGCGCAGGCATCCGCCAACTCCTGGCGTTGGTCGCTGGTCAGATTTCGATATCCAAGGTTCTGCACATTATTCATCTTCTGCGGCAGGTGCACCTTGCCCCCATAGACCGTTTCATAGCCCGCCTTCTGGAAGAGCCGACCAAGCGACTGTTGTATCATAACGTCGGTCACGGCAGCCCGTCCGGAGTCATTGTTCTGGCCCATTCCTATGGCGCTGGGCATAAGACCTGTCTGCAGGCTGAACCGGTTCGGCACGCAGACGGGGTTGCAGGCATAGGCCATTTCAAACCTGATGCCCGAAGCAGCGAGTCGGTCCATTGCAGGCGTTTTAAGCCATTTGTTTAGGTTCCCGCAAGGCGGGGTCCCTGACATGCAGCTCATCATGCCTGCGTGTTGTTGGTCGGTCATAATGAAAAGGATATTGGGGCCGGCAACGCCGGCCTTGAACATGCCCGCCTTCGGCGGGTTTTTCCCCTTTGGACTGTCCATAGCTGATGTTACCCCGCCAAGCATCAGTCCGATTGTACTGGCGGCTGTCGTGGTGATGAATTCTCGTCTTTTCATTCTTTTCTCCAAAGTCTAACTCAATTGTCTGGTTTCTGGAATGCAGCCAAGAATATGCTGGTAGAACTCAGCGACCTTTTGCCGCTCCTGGGCAACAATATCAGACGGTAGGTATTTTGTCGAGCAGAAAATGACTTGAGCAAGGCTAGTACTTTGTCACAGTTCAATTGATGGGTTGTCATTCCTGCGGAAGCAGGAATCCAGAATTGAAACAATGGATTCCGCATCAAGTGCGGAATGACAACTGCTCAAAGCATGTATGACAGACTACTAGAGCGTTGGGGTATTAAAGTGCTTCTGAAAATATTCATAAATTTCCCTTGACTGTATGGTCAAATAACCATATATTGTAATAAAGTTGTTTGAAAGGGCGATTGTGAAACCCCTGACGGAAAAACAGCAAAAAGTGTTCAGGTTTGTTGAGACACGGCTGCAAGATAATAGGCCGCCAAGTCAAAAGGAAGTGGCGGAGCACCTCGGCCTTGCTCAAAATGCAGCTTATCAGCTTATCAGCTATCTCAAGAAAAAGGCATATTTGGTGGATTTAGGTGGCCATCGAGGGCTTAGACTATCGAAAGAATATCTCGAAAAGAAAAGGCAAACTGATGGCATTCCTGTTGTGGGCAGAGTGGCAGCAGGGGAGCCGATATTAGCCCAGGAAAATATCGAAGGATACATAGACCTGAAAGACTTGTTTGGCCGGTCTAAGGATGGATTTGTTCTAAAGGTGGTCGGTGATAGTATGGCTGATGAAGGTATTATGGATGGTGGCTACGTTGTGGTACAGCCCTGTCAAAAAATCGAAAATGCCCAAATCGGTGTGGTGCTGCTGGATGATGAAGCTACCGTTAAAAGAATACGTTTCCTGCGGGGCCGAGTAGCACTTGAACCGGCCAACAAAGCAGCAGGATATAAAACTAAATACATAAGACGGGGCGATAAGAATGTTCGTATAATTGGTAAGGTAACAGGCTGTTTCAGAATGCTGTGAACCCCGCCCATAGGATGGGCGCCGGTGTTTAGGAGCAACAATGTCTGGCCAGATTTACATAGGCATAGCAGGATGGTCGTATCCGGACTGGAAGGGAATTGTATATACAAGCTCAAAGATTGACCAGCTTGAGTATATAAGCAAGTTCGTGGACTGCTTGGAGATTAACAGCACCTTTTACCGGCCGCCATTCGAAAAAACCACAAAATCATGGCTGGAGAAAACCGCTAAACGCCCGCATTTTTTCTTCACCGCCAAGCTGCACCGAAGTTTTACTCATGAGGGCAAGGTCGATGCGGAAATCGTAAAATATTTTCATAAAGGCTTTGAGCCTTTCCTCGAAGCGGGCAAGCTGAGGCATTTGCTGATTCAATTCAGATATGACTTTGACGACACCAATCGGAATCGACAGCATTTAACGAAGATAGTAGGAAATTTTTCTAAAGCCTTCAGTTTAGCAGTAGAGGTAAGGCACAAATCGTGGCAAATGCCGGATGCTCTGGAATTTTTAGAAGGGCTTGGTGTTTCGGTCTGTAACCTTGATTATCCGACCACCTGGAACTCGTTTGATATGCAGCAATGCACCGTAGGAAAGAATGGTTATTTCAGGATGCACGGCAGGAATGCGGAAAAATGGTTTAGCAAGGCCGGCAGAGATGAAACGTATAATTACTACTACAACGAAAAGGAGCTGGCCCAGATAAAGCTGCGGATAGACGAGATGGCCAAGGCTTTTAAGACACTCACTGTTATTACCAATAATCATTATCGAGGCGCTGAGCTTGCCAATGCACTTGAGCTGAAGGCCTTAATCACCGCCCAAAAACAACCTGTTCCCGAAGGGCTTTTGCGAACGTATCCGCAGCTGGCCAAAATTGCCCTGAGCCAGTGATAGATACAAAATGGCTGCCGAAGTGAAAACAGTTCATATACCGGATTTGTCAGCAAAGTATCGACAATCTTTGCCTGCACCTGTGTTTGCCTCGACACAGGTGGCGCAGGCACAGGTGTTTGAGGCTGAGGTGCCGGCAGGATTCCCGTCACCGGCTGCCGACTATGAGGAAGATAAGCTCGACTTAAACAGGTATTTGATTAAAAATCCGGCAGCGACATTTTTTGTAAGAGTTACAGGCTATTCTATGATGGGGGCCGGGATTTATTCGGGCGACCTTCTGGTGGTTGACCGCAGTCTTGAACCAAAAGATAAAAGCGTGGTGATTGCAGTCATAGATGGCGAGCTGACCGTCAAAAGAATCAGAATAGGGAAAAAGATAACTTTAGAGCCGGAAAACGAAAACTACCCTGTTCAGCAAATCACCGAAGATACCGACTTTCAGGTCTGGGGGGTAGTTACCAACGTGATACACGCGTTATGAAAGGGTTCCCGCCTTGCGGGGTTCCAAAGACATATTTGCACTTGTAGATTGTAATAATTTCTATGTCTCCTGTGAGCGGGTATTTAGCCCGAAACTGGAAGGCAGGCCGGTGGTTGTATTATCGAACAATGATGGCTGTGTTGTCGCCCGCTCAAATGAAGTAAAGGCTTTGGGTATAGGGATGGGGGTTCCGGCCTTTGAAGTTGAGGAGATTATAAGAAAAAACGGTGTTGAGGTCTTTTCGTCAAACTATGCCCTTTATGCCGATATGTCCAGCCGGGTTATGGAAACACTGTCAACTTTTACCCCTGATATGGAGGTATATTCAATTGACGAAGCTTTTTTGAACCTTTCTGGTTTTAATGGACTTGGCCATCCCTGTCGGGATTGCTCTTTGACGGATTATGGCCGGAAAATACTGCGAACTGTCAAGCAATGGACCGGAATGCCGGTAACTGTAGGTATAGCCCGAACGAAAACTCTGGCAAAGATAGCTAATGGAGTCGCTAAAAAATCTGCTAAAGCAAACGGAGTATTGGACCTGACCGATTCTGCTTGTCTGGACAAGGTTCTGACTGAAACTCCGGTAGAAAAAGTGTGGACGGTAGGCATCAGAACAGCCCTGAAACTAAAAGGTGCAGGAATCGAAACCGCTCTTGCTCTTCGGGATGCGGATATTGGCTGGGTTAGACACAAATTCGGAGTGGTAGGGGTAAGAACCGTTTATGAGTTACGTGGTATAAGCTGTTATCCGTTGTACGCAGTATCCCTTTCGGGAGAGCAAAATCCGCCTGTCAAAAAGTCGATTGCGGTCTCACGTATGTTTGGAAAGCCGGTAGAGTCCGCTGAAGAGTTAAAAGAAGCCGTTGCAAGTTACGCATCGAGGGCGGGGGAGAAGTTAAGGGGACAGGGTTTAGCTGCCGGTGTAATGACGGTTTATGTTACGACCAGCCGTTTTATCGAGAATAGATATTTCAATTCTCATACTGTTGAGTTTGCTGTTGCTACCAGCGATACGATAGAGCTGATTCGCAACGCCTGCCGGTGTATCGACAGGTTATATCGTAAAGGCTGTGCATTCAAGAAATGTGTGATTATATTCAATGGTCTTGTGCCTGAAAACCAGGTTCAAAAGGTCCTGTTCGATAACGTTGACCCCGTTAGAGGCCCAACGGAAAAAGCCTCTAACGGGGTTGACAGATTAAAGTTTCAACGGCTGATGCGGGTGATAGATTCCATAAATACCAGGTTAAACAGCCCCTTACAGTGGGCGGCGGAAGGTTTAGAGCAATCGTGGAAGGTTAAATTCAAAAGACGTTCCTGCCGATATACGACCTGCTGGGAGTAGCTTCCTGAAGCAGCTTTTGCCGTAAGGCCTCCTGCGGACGATGGGCGGGATAAATGGCGAAAAGAAAAGATGGAAAGAAAAAAGCCCCTGCTTTGAAGGAGAGGGGGGGCAGAACAAAGCAGGAGCTTAAGGGATAGTGTATATTCGATACACTATACCAATTCCCTCCTTGGAAAACTAATCAATAAAGACTATAGTTAAGTGCCACCGTTGATACCAAATGTAACGCTTTTTCTGTGTATAACGTTTTTTCTGCATATAATGATTTTTCCGCAATTATATATTGAGCTAACCGGCTTAAGACCCATATGCTGCATAAAAACGTTACAATGGGCCTTCTCAGCGGATTTAATGGCCGATTCCTGTATGATACCACTTCAAAGAACGATTTCGCCGGTTAAACGGTCTCTGGGGGGCTGTTGTCGGCTTCTGTGAGCTGGCTTAGGTAATGAAAAAGGGCTACAGTTGCAATTTTAAGATTATTTGGTAACATTTTACAATCAGAAAACTTAGCAGTGTTGGGTGTAAATGGGAAATCTCAGTTCATGTATGTTCCCGAAACTCTTGAATTCAGGATTCACAGGAGGGATAAGACCATGTTTACAATGAAACACCTGGGTATTGTGCTTGTTGGAGCGGCACTGCTGCTTGTAGCTCCGTGCTCTGTCGCCGGAGCTAAAGAGAAGGTCATTCTCGATACTGATATGGTCCTCTTGTATGACGATGGTGTGGCGATGATGATGCTCGCAAGGCATCCGAACATAGAGCTTCTCGGCGTGACTATAGTCTCTGGAAACACCTGGGTTTCAGAGGGGACAGCTTATGCTCTCCGTCAGCTTGAGGTGCTTAAGCGCAAGGACATTCCGGTAGCCTTGGGGATACGTTATCCACTTCGGGCAGGGCGATATGAGACCCTAAAAGTTGAGCGGAAGATGTTTGGTTATAGCTCAAGCTATATCGGCTGTTTCAGCAGGGCTGAACCTGCATCGTACTTAGAAGTGTATCACGAGGAATTTGGAAGCGACCCGACAATAAAGCCTGTGGATAAGCACGCAGTGGACTTTCTAATTGATACTATCAAGGCCCATCCGGGAGAAGTTACCATTATGCCAATAGGTCCATGTACGAACCTGGCAATCGCCATAAGAATGGCTCCGGAGATTATTCCACTCATAAAGAGAGTTGTTTACATGGGTGGAGCGTTTGATACTCCGGGCAATACAACTCCGTCAGCCGAATTTAATTGGTGGTTTGACCCGGAGGCGGCAAAAATGGCTGTTCGGGCCCGGTTTACCGAGCAGCTCATTGTAGGATTGGATGTCTGTCAGAAATATCATTTCAACAAGAAAGTTTTTGAGCTCATTACGGCTGTTGACACACCTATTGCAAAGATGTTTAAGGAAAAGTACGGGCCGGGATTTGAAAAGAATCCTGACTATACTCGATTGGTTTGGGATACCATCGCCGCTGCGGTTGTCATAGACCCGACGTTAATTGTTGAAGAAGAAACTCGCTGGGTCGATGTCAATTCAGATTATAACCTGGACTACGGTCGAAGCCTCGGCTATCACAAACAAGGACCCGCAGGTACTCAAAAGGCCCGCATTCTCCTGACCATTGATGAGGAACGCTTCTGGAATCTGATGGTAGATTTGCTCACAAAATAACCTTAATATGCTAAGCTGCGAGCAATATACTGGCATCTTCAATTCTGATTTGTTATCCTACGTAGGAAATTGAGTTTTTTCAAGTGTTTTGAAGTCAGAGGAGCCGGATGTACAAGTACGTTTCTTTATTTGCCCTTTACTTTGTGATTCTTGTTAATCCCGGAGCCACCCAGGCTGAGGATTGGCCTACATTTATGCACGACAACCACAGAAGTGGCGTTACTTCTGAGCAGTTGGAGCTGCCCTTGAGCGAATCCTGGTTGTTCAGGGCGGCACATCGGCCACAGCCTGCATGGCCGCTGCCGGCAAAGCAGGATTTCTGGCATCGGCACTACGGCCTCAGGGCCATAGTAACTTATGACCGGGCGTTCCATATCGTTGGGGCCGGCGATGCGGTATTCTTTGCCTCGTCGGCGGATGATAAGGTCTATGCGCTGGACGCGCAGACCGGGCAAATACGCTGGACGTTTTTCACGCAAGCCCCTGTCCGGCTGGCCCCTTCTATCTCGGGCGACAAAGTTTACGTGGGTTCCGACGATGGATATGTCTATTGCCTCTCGCGCGATAAAGGGTCGCTGATATGGAAGTATAGTGGCGGCTTGTCTATTAATGCCGAGCGTATGATTCCGGGCAATGGGCGAATAATATCGACCTGGCCGGTACGAACGGGCATATTGGTAGATGAGGGAAATCTGTATAGTGCCGCCGGTTTGTTCCCTGAGCAGGGAACGTTCTTATTCGAGCTTAGTGCTGAGAATGGGGCGGTAAAATGGGAGCAACAGGTGGATGTCTCACCGCAGGGCTATATGTTAGCCTCTGATAAGCAGTTATACGTTCCAACAGGACGAACAAACCCATCGATTTTTGCCCGTGCGGATGGTAGTTTACTGGGACAGTTACCCAGTGCCGGCGGAACCTTCACGCTGCTGGCGGAAAATGTTCTCGTAACCGGTCCCGGCCGCGGCCCAAAAGAGCTTAATGCTTCCGAGGTTGATACGCAGTACAAAATCGCTACGTTCAATGGTTTAAGTATGTTGGTGAACGGCCCAACAGCATACATGCTGTCCGAAAAGAAGCTCTCGGCCTTTAATCGGCGTTTGTATCTCGAATTGTCGAAGAAACGAAATCAATTAACCGACCGGTATAAAAAGCTCGAAGAACAGCTCAAGAAGGTGGACAAAGAGACAGCCGAAGCAGAACAATTAGGCACGGAGTTGCGCAGTATCACGGTACAAATCAGCGAGCTATCTGAAAAAATGAAGGACTGTTACCTGTGGACGGTTGAGTGTGAATACCCGCATTCGATGATTATGGCAGGCGATGTTCTTTTCCTTGGGGGAGAGAAAAAGATAGCTGCTTTTAAGGCGGATACCGGTAAGGCCATTTGGGACGCTTCTGTTGAGGGCAAAGCGTTCGGCTTGAGCGTAGCTAATGGTGGTCTTTATGTCAGTACGGACAAGGGCCAAATACACTGTTTTAGAAACAACGTAAAAGATAGTGCGAAAGTTATAACAGCTAAAACAGAAGCAAATCCTTTTCCACGAGATTATCTGACGAAACTATACGCCGAGGCGGCAGAGCTTATATCTGAACAAACCGGCGTCACGAAAGGGTACTGCCTTGTGCTTGATTGTGGCGGGGGAAGATTGGCATACGAGCTTGCCCGGAAGACTGACCTGAAGATTGTCGGCGTCGAAAGAGACTCAGGCCAGGTAACTGCCGCGCGCAACGCTATCGACAAAGCCGGACTATATGGCAGAGTTGCTGTTCATCATACAGATTCTGCAGCACTCCCTTACACGAAATACTTCGCTAATCTGATAGTTTCAGACCAAACTTTTCGGACGGGCAAGCTTCCTTCCTCAGCGGACGAGGTTTTTAGAATGCTCAGGCCTTATGGTGGAATTATTGCTTTCGTCCTGCCGAGCAGCAAATTCAACCGTAAAGAGTTGAAAAAATGGGAGCGGCCATTTCTCGAAGACTGGAAGCTATACAAGACAGGCGAAATTGTCTTAGCGTGGACCAAACGCAAAGAATTAGAAGGCGCAGGCGAGTGGACACACATTTATGCAGAGCCGGGCAATACTGCTTGCAGCGAGGACACTGTCATCAAGGGGGACATGGCAGTTCAGTGGTTTGGCTGGCCTGGGCCAAGGTATATGATTGACCGTCACCACCGCAATGTGCCGCCCCTTGTTAAGGATGGGCGTCTTTTTGCTCCGGGTGATTGTGTCGTTTTTGCTATAGATGCTTATAACGGGACAATCGAGTGGAAAATCGAGGTTCCTAATTCACGTCGGCTCGGAGCTTTTCTGGATTGCGGCAGTATGGCAGTGGACGACCGGTTCCTGTATGTGGCCGCGGAGGATAAGTGCTTCGGCTTTGATGTTCGGACGGGTCGGCGCAGTATTACAT
>JBAQFY010000275.1:0-5348 GCA_049287505.1 Sedimentisphaerales bacterium
TCGTATATTATGTGATTCCATCAAATATCCCCGCAAAATTGCATTGTTATCTTAACAATATCCATATTAGATTGCAAGCTGTATCGGACGACTTTGATATCAATCAGAGGAGCGATTATTAACTAAACAACCGCGGAAGTTTCACGGAGTTTAAGATATCTCTCGAAAAAAGCCGCTTAGTTACTACGGTATCCCTTACAACTTGTCCAATGGGCTGGAAATGTCTAAATAGCTCTTACGAGCCACATGAGTGTATATCATCGTAGTATTTACATTTTTATGGCCCATAAGTTCTTGGATCGTTTAGATATTATGCCCCGCTTCCAGAAGATGCGTGGCGAAACTATTCGAAATTTTTTTCTCCAGGGCATCGGGAAGCGTTGTGCCCCTGTATCCTTTTGCCAAATCCTGGTCATGCAACTTCTTCATTCGCTGCAAATGAGCTTTCAGAGACTCCTTGATTTTGTATGGCAGCATGGTGGTTCTGTCCTTCTCTCCTTTTCCCGCCCGGATGGTTAGCAAATTATTGGCGAAATCGATGTCCTTGACTCTCAATTTTATGCATTCCAGAAGGCGGAGGCCGCTTCCATAGAGCAATTGAGCCATGAGAAGATAGGAGCCTTCAAGAAAGGAAAAGAGACGATGGCCCTCCTTGCGGGTCAGGATAACCGGAAGTCTCCTCTTTTGTCATGCCCTTACGGTTCTACTCAGTAGACATAGAATCGAGCTTTTTCAAGAGGAACCAGACGGTTGCACTTGAGAAAACTTTCAAATTCAGCAAGGGTTTTTTAATGGTTGTCTAATTGGCGCTCCCAGGCCGTATAATACAGCCGTTAAATATACGACTTGCAATCTAAGGTGGATAATTTTAATATAATATTACAATTTTGTGGGGATATTTGATGGAATCACATAATATACAATGTTCATCAGAGGAAATTGGTATCAAATATAATATGATGTATATTAACCTGAATAATTCATAAAAAAGCTGTTTCCTCTCTTAACTCTTTGTTTTATAATAAATTAGAGAAAGAACAGAAACAAAGATGGAGAAGGAAACAGCCATGAATCATGATAACAAACAATTGATACTTTTTAAAGACGTTTCTGGCAAAAAAGTGGAAGCCGATTTCGATGGTGGAGAGGTAAGCTCAGATGCTGGGTTGCTTTTTCTCCGCGAGACTGAATCTCAGCTAGGTATTATTCAGCGGATGGCTGATGTTTTGCGAGATCGTCGGCATCCCAGTTATGTGAAACATGAGATGGTTCAACTTTTGAAACAGCGAGTCTTTCAAATTGCTTGTGGGTATGAAGATGGCAATGATTGCGATGAGCTGAAGAATGATCCGGTATTGAAGATGGCTTGTGAGAAGCTGCCTGAGAGTGAGGAGCCGTTGGCGAGTCAGCCGACGATGTGCCGATTTGAGAATGGACTGTCGAGGACGGATTTGTATCGAATCGCCGAGGTGTTTCTGGATGTTTTTATCGACTCTTATGAGAGTGCTCCGGAAGCGATTATTTTGGACATCGATGACACAGATGATGAGACCCACGGCCATCAGCAGTTGATTCTTTTCAACGCATTTCATGACAGCTATTGTTATATGCCGCTTCATATTTATGAGGGCCGGAGTGGCCGTTTGATTACGACGATTCTGCGGCCTGGGAAGAGGCCTTCGGGGAGGGAAATTGTCTCGATTCTGAAACGGATAGTGAAAAGGATTAAGGCGGCCTGGCCGGAAGTGGGGATTCTTCTTCGGGGCGATTCTTACTACAGTTGTCCTGAGGTTTTTGAGTTTTGTGAAGAGTGGGGAATCAAGTTTTGTCTGGGGTTTATACCTCGCAAGCCTCTGCTGGAGAAGGTGGCGAAGCTGGCTGATGGAGCGCAGATGGTTTATTCTCAGGAGAAACATCCGCTGAGACTGTTTGCTGAGTTTTCCTATCAAGCGAAGACCTGGAGGCAAGCCCAGAGGATAATCGTCAAAGTGGAAGCGAACACCCTCGGTTCCAATATTCGTTTTATTGTCACCAACCTGGAGCATTGGAATCGGCGGTTTATCTATGATACGGTTTATTGTGGACGGGGAGAGATGGAACTTTTCATCAAAGAGCATAAGAGGTATCTTCTTTCTGACAGAACCTCTTGCAGCCGATTTGAAGCCAATCAGTTTCGGCTATTTCTTCACAGTATGGCCTATGTGCTTTTGCATACATTTCGAAGGCTTCATCTGGAGGGGAGTGAGTTTGCCCAAGCGCAGTTTTCAACGATTCGACTGAAACTGATTAAGATTGGTGCCCGAGTGCGTCAGTTAGCGACGAAGATAAAGGTGCATTTGCCTTCCTCATTTCCCTGGAAGGGAGAGTTACGGAAGATTTGGTTATCATGCTGCACGTCGGGATATCCATAATGCTTTTGCTTCGAAGAGTGATTATAGCGATTGAGGCTGGGTTCGCTGGAGAAATATGTTTAAAAGAGAGGAAGTCAATGTATGAGTTAGGTTTCAATCGGCAGGGGAAAGATGGAATGTCTGCTCTGCTCGGCAGAAATGGGAATTTAAACCTCTTAGAAAAGAAATTTGCTTTTTATAGAGAATTTATGAATTATTCAGGTTAATAGTTAGCCGGCCTGTAGGATAAACAAACTATGCGTTGCATTTTCTGCAAAGCTGAATCAAGCGATTCCAAAAGTATTGAGCACATTATTCCTGAATCACTCGGCAATGATACTCATGTTCTGCCACCTGGAGTAGTTTGCGATAATTGTAACAACTATTTCGCTCGAGAAGTAGAGAAGCCGTTCTTGGATTCAATAGCTATGCGGCTGCTTCGATTCCACCAGGCAGTAGAAAACAAGCGAGGATTAATCCCTCCGGCTCAGGGCATTTTAGCACCCAAATTTCCTGTCACTATCCGTCGATTCAGCAATGGAGAAATTAAGGGATTGGTTGAGATTCCGCCAGAGGCGATTGATCATTTGTTTGAATGTGATAAAGGAGCGATTATCATTCCCGCCAGCTCAGGTCCTCCCTCCGATTTGATGGTTTCTCGATTCTTGGCCAAAGTCGCAGTTGAGGCGATGGCTCAACGACTACTGCCCTATCCAGAGACGTTAGAATATTTGGTAGATGAAGCCCAACTGGACCCGGTACGGAATTACGCTCGTAGTGGACGAATCCAGAATTGGCCAGTTCATATACGACGGATTTACGAGGAGGACAAGAAATGGCTGGACGAATCGGGGAAGGCGGTCCAGGTCGTTCACGAATATGACATTCTCAAGACTGATTCCGATGAGTGGTATTTGATCCTTGCATTATTTGGCACTGAGTTCGCGCTAAACATAGGTGGCCCTGAAATAGAAGGCTACTTAGCTTGGCTGACGGAGCATGATAACGTTAGTCCACTTTATTGGGGGAAGAACGCTATTGATCGTAGAATCAAACCGGCTGGCTAACAACTCGTTGCACCGGACAACGCCTGCGCCTCGCACAGTCATGCCGCTTGCAATCGGCTTCGGCGTTGCCGGTGAACTCGAGCGTTAGACAAAAAGTCAGAGAGATGAAATCCGATAATCATCAGATCATCGAAGCGCTGGCCGAACAGTTGGCGGCGTTTCCCATTGAGGCACACCTTGCGGATGACCCTATGCTGATCGAGCGTTGCTCTGCTTTTCTCAATAATGTCATCCGTTTCTGGCACAAGCACAAAGAAGCGATTCCTTCCGTTGAAGCGCTGACCACCATCATTTCACTTGACTACCATCACGTGATGAAAACGGGTTCAAGAGATTTGCGCCACCTAATGAACATCCTGGAAGCGAATCGAGAGGCGCTCAAGAAGGCGAAGAAGATACTCCTGGCGGATTCATCTCTCGAAAAACTTGAGATAGGCGACCTTGACCAACTATTTGCTGAAGGGATGGAGATTGATCGCCTGATTAGCGCCACCATTGATTCGCTGGTCGCTAAAGCTGAAAGCGACCTGGACCGACTGCGGAAGGCGTCGGTCAAGCTATGGAAGAAGTCATCAGTAAACTCCTCGGTAATCCCTAAAGGACTATACGTGTTCATTTCACATGCGACTAATGATAAGGATTTAGCGGTCAAGATCTCCAAAGAGCTTGAGTCAATTGGTGTCGCGACATGGCGCGACGACAAGGACATTGTTGGTGGAGATTCCATTCCTACTGAGATCGGCAAAGGACTGGAAAAGGCAACCCATTTTACCTTGTTGTATACCAATACGTCGAAGCACCGTGCTTGGGTGAAGACCGAGTTTGAGAGCGCACTCATGTTGCGTGAGCAAACAGGAAAACCCAAAATCATTCCCATTCTACTGGATGGGCTGAAGCCACCGACCATCTTGGGGAACATTAAAGGTATTCCATTCGAGCGTTTTGAGGAAGGAATGACGTCACTCTGGCGAAGTCTGGGTGTGCCTCCTGGGTCAAGAATATCGCTAGATATTCTCTTCAAATTCCAGAAGAGGGCTCGCCAAGCGCTCGATAAAGTGAAGTGGTGTCACCAATCTGATCGGTTCCTAGAAGTCGACGAAGAAGTCTTTGATGAACTCGAAGATATTGAGACCTATATTCTTGTATTCCCAATTTGTGGAAAGGGAACGGTGCGTCGTCGCTTCGAGTGGACCATGGTTTCCTGGCCGGCGGAGCGGCCGGAAGAACTCCGGCCAAGTTACGAATGGGAGTTCTATTCGTATCGACGAGCCGCAATCGCGGGTAGTTGCTTATTGAGGTCAATAGGCGACATCGCAGAGCGTTTGCTTGAAATTGTTGAGAAGATTGAGGGGGAGCCTCTCCCTCAGGCAATTTCGGGCGGCACTCCATGAGAAAGTGTCTAACGATTAAATTCAGCCGATCGCTTATAGCGCCGGCTGATTTTGCTCGTTATCCCAATGGAAAAATCAGAACATGACAGATTGATCGCCAGACTTAGGGAGTTGGTTACTACCTATCTGAATGAGCATGTCACCACTCCCTAGCTGGAGACTGTTGAGAAAGATCTCAGTGCACAAAACCAATTGTCCAGCCTATTGCTTCTTTCTCGCGTGGTAACTCGCCTGGTGAGAGAGAAAGGATTGGACTTCGACAAGCACTTCCTGGCCTCGCTGCCTCCTAAGAAAGTCAAAAAGCGTATTGAAGCCTTGGGGCGTTTCCTTGAAAGTGATGAATCGTGCCCCCTTGCTGATGGAGGAGTTCACAAGGACACCCATGATTACCTTGTCTCCGACAGCTCGCAGAAGTACTTACTCGCCTATCTCGGTAGGGAAATTCACTGGATAGTTGTATCAATCCTGTCAGCATCCTATGTTAGCGGGCTTGTGTTGAT
>JBAQFY010000276.1:0-1983 GCA_049287505.1 Sedimentisphaerales bacterium
CGCGGGGATTGACGCCCAGGGTCTTGCAGTCTTTTAGGGCGTTTATTTCCGCGTGGGGGCCGCCGAACTTTTTATGCCAGCCTTTGCCGATAATCTGATTGGCCTTTACGATAACCGCCCCGACCGCTGGGTTCGGCTCAACTTGCCCAAAACCCTTGGCCGCCAATGACAGCGCCCGTTGCATAAACTGTTTGCAGCCTTCTTCCATCGTCTTACGTTTCCTTCTGTGATAATTCTATTGTTTTAACTTGCTCAAAATCACATTTTCTAAATTTTTCTTTGCTTTTTTTACATTTCTCTTTGATTCTTCTAAAAGGTCCTCGTATTTATTTATTTCCAATAAAAGCAAAGGGATATGTGTTTTCTGCACATAATTGCTGATTTTTTCCAATTCATTTTTCTGATTTCCATCATAGAGAATTGAGTCATCACCAGCTATAATCTTCCTTACATGCTTACATAGCATTCGGTTATCTCCAGCACGGCAGGAGCAAAAAACCGATATTTTATTTTCTTCAAGGTAACATCTGACAACATATGGAGTGTCGGAAGAACTACTTTTAGCTAATATCTCAATAAATTTTTTTGTACCCATAAATCAACTCTCTTTTTCTGACTAAGGTTTTTTCTGAGTGAGTCGGAGAAATTCGTTCTCGTCAATTACTTTGATGTGTAACTGTCGTGCTTTATCCAGTTTCGACCCTGGGTCTTCACCAACAACCACAAAACTTGTTTTTTTACTGACTGAAGAACTGACCTTGCCACCGTGGTCTTTGATGGTCTGCTCAATCTGTTGCCGCGTAAAATGCGAAAGCGTACCAGTTATAACGATTGTTTGTCCGGCCAGCATATCGGACGCTTTTTGTTTAGGTGCTGTCGGCTGAACCTCTAGCAGTAATTTATCGAGAACACGGTTGTTGTTTTTATCGCGGAAATAATCGTAGACGCTTTGAGGTACTATTTTTTTAGACAATCGCCTTTTGAGATTTTCTAAATCTGATGTGGCACTCAAAAAATCGTCTATTGAATCAAACTTTTCAGCTATATTTTTTAGTGTCTTTTCAGCAATTTTCTTAATTCCAAGTTCTTTAATAAACATCCAGAGGGGGTGATCCTTATGTTTATTGACTGCTATCCGGATTACTTCTTTGTTTTCTAAGTTGTTCATATATTCGTAAATAGTTTTAGGGTACTTGGGGTCATCAGTCACAGTTAACGCTTCTTTGAGTTCTTCAAACGTAGCATTTCTTAGTTTTTTGAATGAACCGAAGTGTTCGGCAAGAATCTGGGCAGATTGGCCTCCAATGTGGCGGATGCCCAGAGCAGCAACCAACCGCCACAAAGGTCTGCCCTTACTTTCATCAATCGAATCAATTACGTTCTTGGCACTTTTGTCGGCCATTCGCTCCAATTCGACGAGGTCTTCTTTTGTGAGTTTGTATATATCAGCAAAGTTTTTAACCAAGCCGGCGTCGACCAACTGGTCTATTAGGGCCTCACCTAAATGTTCGATGTCCATCTGCCCGCGTCCGGCGAAATATTTCAGACGCTCCTTGAGCTGTCCCCGACAATTCGGATTAAGGCACCGGATATAAACACCGTCTTCGTCCTTGGCTACCGCCGAGCCGCAATTCGGACATTTTTGAGGCGATTTGAAGGGCTTCGTACCGGCCGGCCTTAATTCTTGTTTTACCTCTATCACCTGTGGTATTATCTCGCCGGCCTTTTCGATTACTACCGTATCACCGCATCGCACGTCGAGCTTTGCGAGCATGTCGAAGTTGTGCAGACTCGCCCGCTTAACGGTTGTACCAGCTAATTGCACCGGCGTCAAATTTGCTACCGGCGTTAAAATACCGCTCTTGCCGACCTGAACGTCGATTGATTCGACGATAGTCTCAGCCTGCTCGGCGGCGAACTTGTAGCTTATGCACCATCGCGGCGCCCGGCCCGTAAAGCCCAAAATCTCACGCTGGTCTAAGC
>JBAQFY010000277.1:0-11768 GCA_049287505.1 Sedimentisphaerales bacterium
GTTATCATCGAAGATATCGAAGAATGGAAAAAGTTGCTGTCCGAAAAAAGACAAGAAAAAACGAAAGAGAAAGAATGAAAAATAAGCTAAACGCCATATTCTGTTTTGCCTGTGGATTTGGTTGAAATTCCAAACCTATCAGTTTAATTAAAGCAGGCAATCGTTAAAATGGTGAAGTGATGGAATAATCCTTTGTCAGAGACCTATCGGAGAATAAAGAAATGGTGAACTTGATAATAGCAGGTAGATGGGCGCCCAAGTGTTCTGATTTTTTTGACATTTGCACGGAGAGCTACAATAATTTTCAAAAGAGTAAAGCAGAACTCCAAAGGATTAAGATGGGAGGGGTCACAGAAAAAGCTGTGGACGAGTTGAATAACGTTGCTGCAGAATTGAATCACCACTCTGCAAGCACGGTTGTCTTTGCTGCTCTTTTTTTAGAGGCATTTATATACGATTATGCCGCAGCCAATTTTTCGGATACATATACTGAAAACTACTTAGACAAACTTAGTTTAGTTTCTAAATGGGTAGTCATACCAAAACTTGTTACAGGAAAAAATTTTCCAACAGAAGGTCAAGCTTTTGAACACTTGGTAAAACTACATAAGGCAAGAAATAGCCTTGTTCACTACAAATCAGGGCCTTTACCTGATAACGTTGAGGAGTTGGAAAGGGTATTTGAGAAGATGGAAAAAGAGGATGATGCCAACGTAGTTAATGCCTATCAAACTGTTAAAGAAGTTTTAACTGAACTCCGCAAATTAGAAGGCGATGGTGACTGGAATATATGGTTTCGACATAGAGCAGCCAAAAGCTGACCAAAAACAATAAGTAAATCGGCAATCGTTAAAATGGTGCAATAATATTCATATTGAACTGTAATTTTAAACTTACTGCTTACCCGCTGTTTTTGTAGTCGGGCCAATGACACCGATACTCTGACGAATAGCTTCTACGTAGCTGCGATGCATTTTGCCGAGTTCTTCGCTATCTGCCGTAAGGACGTTCGGGAAGTTAAATCCTGGCATCTCAGGTACCGAACGTTTTAGCTCCGGCAGATTTTCTGCTAATGTTCTGAACTTGCGACCCCAGGACTTCATAGTCAGGTCCGCTTTGACCAGACCGGCGAACAGACTGATATCGGTTGATTCAGGTGAGTCTGCAAATGGCCAGGAGAGCCATCCATCGGCCAGCGGACGCGATGCCTCGATTTCGGCGCTTAGCCAGCTCGCCTGCTCATTCTCGTTAAGATAAGGATGATTTTGGGGCGCACCACCGCCATACCAGCCATATTCACCTAAAACCACCGGCTTTGAAGTATGACAGTAAGCCAAAACCGCCTGCAGGTAGCCCAGGTTCCTGTCCCAGTTTTCTTCGGAGCCGAATGGATTACCAAGAGTCGGGTAGAAATGAATTGTTACAAAGTCAAGCCAGTGGGCCTGGCGATGTGGATTGAAGGCTGAGTAACGACTCGGATTACCCGGGCGAATCAGCGGATAGGACCATTGGATATAACCTACCGTAATCAGGTGAGTCGGGTCAGAGCGACGAATAGCCTCGACCTGGCGGCGCACCCATTGGTCGGCAAGATGTTCCCGAAAAAGCTGCCAGTCGCGCAATCTTGGATTTTCCGAGTCGGGCTGATTTTTAGCTACAGCCACCTTGCCCCATCGCTCCTCTTCGGTAAGCTCACCGCCCCAGGAAGCCTTCAGCGACTCCCAACTTCCATAGGTTTTTTGCAGCCAGTCATTCCATTGTGGACGCCATTGTTCGACAAACCATGGCAGGTGGGGCTCGTTTAGAAGGTCCCAGGCAAAGATGGCCGGCTCGCCCCGATAGCGCCGGCTCAATACGTCCCAGAAACGTTCAAGCGCCTGCAAAGCCGCCTCGCCCGCGAAACGGTCCGGCTTCCAATACGAAGGCTGACCCTCCCAATGGTCCGGGCCGGTGAGCAAAAGCCGGATGCCTGTCTCGCGGGCAATCTCGATAAGCGCATCCAGTTTCTCAAGAGCCTGTTCCTCGACAGTTTCTGCGTTCGGTTGAAAACTGCCTGCGGTAAGAAAGACCCTTGCGCAATTGACACCGAGTTCGCTCATAATTCGAAAGTGCCGCCGCACCTTTTCAGCGTCAAATTGTCGCCATATTTTCGGCGCCCAGCCGGTATGTGGGTCATAATAGTTCGTGCCAAAAACAATATAGGGACGCCCGAAGTCGCGCTCTGCAAAACCGCGGCCATCAGCTCTCATCACTATCAATTGCATCTTCGAAGGCTCTGCCGCGCTGTTTATTACAGAAAATCCGATAGCTGCCCCGGCCAGTATGGCAAAAAACCGGCTTCCTATAAGAAAGAACGGCAACGCCTTCAAAGAAAAGCTCGACCTTTGATATATCATTCGTCCCCTTGTAGTTATTGCTTGTTGAAGATGCTTTTACCCACCTCAGCGTACAGTTCAACCCCGACAACCACACACTTGCAGGACCAATCCCTCATCGCCTATTTTTTTCACTATTGCCGCTTACCCGTTGTTTTTTTCTTCAAGTAATCTCCGAATTTGCTCATGGAGAACAGGCAGGTCGTTTTGCAGAATACCCCAAATAGTTTCATTCTCAATACTAGCATAGCCATGTATGATGACGTTGCGAAGATTAATGATCTGCCGAAAACCATTAATCTCTTCGACAAGTGTTGGGTCTATTTTCGATGCCTGATTCAGAGCTTCGCCGATAATTTCGATTTGTCGTTCCACGCCGGACCTAAGCAAGAGATCGTTCTGGTAATTATCCAACGACCTGTCGCGTGTAAACTCTATTAGCGCTTCGCAGGCTAACTGGATGTCATAAAGAAATCTGCGTATATCAGGCCGCATATATTTCCTTCCGGTTTTGATTTATCGACTCAAGAAAATAAGGATTACGTATCGCTTTGGTTTCAACCAAATCAATGGAGCAACGAAACAAATCCTGCAACGCCTCAAGTAAGCCAAAATAAGCATCGGCATGCTCGCCCGGCTGCAACGGCAAAAATTCCACTAAGAAATCAAGGTCGCTGTTTTTGAGGTCAAATCCCTCACCAGTCAAAGCTGAACCGAATACTTCGAACCGCTTGACACGGTACTGTTCGCAAAGGCGCTTCAGCGATTCGTAATGTTCCTCAATAAAGCTTATCATTCAATACGCACTCCAGAGATACAATATCTGCGGGGTACCAAGTTCGTACAGCGTGGTTCTGTCAATTTTGAATAAACTTTGCTTGCGGTAGCTGAAGAAGTCGGTCAAAGAGAACGGCTTGCGATATTCCACAACCTGGGCCTTGTCAATCCCCGCCAGAGACTTGGCCAGCTCTATAGCTTCATCCAGATAGCCAATCTCATCTATTAGTTTTTCCTCAACTGCCTCCTGGGCACCGAAAATACCACCGTCGGCAAGCCGTCTGACATCATCTAACGTAAGTAACGCTTTTCTTCCCTCAGCCACAACCTCCACAAACCTATCAAGGGCAGGTGTGATTAGCTTGTCTTGAATGTATTGAATTTCTTCCTCTGTCGGTTGCCGAAACGAGCTGGGCCAATCCTTTTTCTCGCCTGATTTGATGGTAACCGGCAAAACGCCGAGCTTGTTTTCCAGCAGCTCCTGGACAACAAGATACCAGCTTATTACCCCGATGGAGCCGGTAATCGTGGTCGGCTCAGCTATGATTTTCTCGCATGCAACCGACGTATAATAGCCGCCCGAAGCAGCAACGCCCTGCATAAACGCAATGACCGGCTTTTGTTCTTCCTCACGGAACTTGCAGATTTCCTTATAGATTTGGTCGCTGGCTGAAATCGTTCCACCAGGAGAGCTTACCCGAACAATGACGCTCTTTACATGCTTGTCCCGCCGAGCCGCCTTTAGCTGCCTATAGACATCGTCGGCTACTTCATCATAGATTACGCCCTGCACTGTAATCATCGCAATTTTGTTTCTTGCCGGCCCTTCTCGTACCACTTCTTCGGCAAGGAGACCTCTTTGCCCCGTTGCAAAGATAGCAACCACGCCGATTAGCATTAAAAATAATGCAACGTTTGCCATAACCGACAGTGCTAAAACAATGCCCCAGAAAATCCTCCACCCCGTCCCTTTCCTACTCGGCTCCATTGTCGTCCTGCTCGCACCCAGACCCGAAATTGGCTCTGTCTGCTGCGGCTCCGATGGCCCTGACAAATTATTGTCCTGTTCAAAATCCATAATAAACCCTTTCAAAAATGACCGCCGCCATTATAAGCCGTGTACACCTTACCGTCAATCCTCAAAAATAATGCCATTGGCCAGACCGATTATTCTTTGATTAAGGTCGTTAAAGGTCCTCGCGCGTTTTGGACATACTTAACGAGCTGCCCGGCATACCGACACGTTTGGCCGGCCCAAAGCCAGTTGACAATATTTTCTATTTTGGCGTCATTTAATTTGCGCCAATCACCAAAACGCAAATCGCCGGGCAGATTATATTCTTCCGCTTTTTTTAGCAGCACAGCGATACCGGCCATTGCTCCTAAAGCCATATTCCTCGGCTCGATACCATATTCTAACGCCAGTTGCATAGTCCCAAATATGCGCCCATCCATCTCGAGTTTGCGCACTATATCGCGAACAACCCTAACAACCGTATCTCCCAGATAAGGATTGGTCATTCGTTCAAGCAGGTCCTCGGCGGAGACTTTGAAGCCTGCTTCGGTAAAAAGTTCGTCACCAAGATGACCGTGCTTTTTTATAAGTGCCGCGCCGCACTCTTTGAAAAAAGCGGCTCTGCCTGCTTGCATAACCACCCGGTCATCCGCCAGTTCGGTCATCTTCGTATAACCCTTGACGGCGGCGATAAAGCCAAGCAAGGAATGTATGGCGTTATGGCCATACAGCTTTGCCTCCTCAAAAGGTAACAGGTCATCCTTTTCGATAAAGACTTTAATTCCAGGACTAAAATCAGACATCCGCGTTCGGCTTACTAAGATTCGGTTGAACTGCTCCACCAAAAAGGCCCTGTTGATGCCCGGCGCTATGGTCTTCAGTTTTAATTCTGCAATTTCCGAGCGAAAACCTCCCTGTTTTCGGAGACCTCGAGAACCTTCGCATCGTGCTTCGGTTTCAGCAGGGTCGGTAACGACTCTACTCATTTTGCCGATGACAGTATTGAGAAACCGCACCGGCTTGTCAGACAGTGTACCAATTTTTTCAGTAACAGCCTTTTCAAGTAACTCTGCTGCTTGGTTATGGTTTTCAGCCGTATAGATTATTGCTGCTGTTGCCGTCTTTTTTTTCAAACCTTCAGCTATCAATGAGGCAACACTGTTGGTGTCACCCAATTCATAGAAATTCACAGAAGGCAGGCAGGTAGTTATTTCCGTGGACTGTGCTAAAACTTCAAGAAGGGTTTGCTTATCCGCTGCGATGTTAGGATTAAGAAGTTCGACATTGTCAATCTTTAGCGTTTCAATGCCGTCAGCCTTGGCCACATTGACGTAATAGCTGCCGTGGTTAGCTTTGACGGCATCGACTAACTGCGCGTCAATCTCTGCTGCAACTATCCGTGTAAAATTGCCGCTTTGAAATGCTTCTTTGGCAAACAGACCGCCCTGGATTGGCCCGAATCCAAAACCGGTAAATATGTGCTCTGTCATAATTATTGGCCCGCGGCCTTCAGAAAACGAGTGATTTGCACTTTATCCGTTAAGATTGTCATTTGCAGGTCGTAGGTTTTGCTTTTTCCCGGCGCGATGTGAATTAGCTGTTTCTGCTCTCTGGCTTTGCCCTGGCCGATTGGGGGATTCGTCCCAGGCTCCAGAGCAGTAACATATTCGCAGGGACCCCAGTGCTGCCAGTTGCTAAGCCAGGGCAATTGTCTTTTCTTATACTTCATAACAAGCGCAAGGCCAAGCCCCCGATTGTAAAGGCCGACGATGCAAATCCCCTTTTTGTCAGCAGCCACGTCGATAAAAGCGCAGCCTTCGCCGCCGCCTCTGTGGCTGTCGAGCGGCCTTGAGCATTTTCGGAAATTGCGTCTGCTGTTGAACACCGCGTTGTCCATATCCATTCCACGTGATGCCCAGTTGCCTTTACATACAATTTCTGTCTCCTCATCAACCAGCGGCCAGCCGTAGTTGCAGTGATACAATATCATGTGCGGGGCCGGCGTATTGCCGAGATTGGTAACAACATCGTGAATCCGAACGGTCGGCTCACCGAGGGTGCTCGATATAGTACGTCTCAGTTCCAGATTCGGCCCAAACACACGGGATTCTTTCATCACCGCCGTAATACTCATTTGAAGTTTTCCTGCTGCCAGCCCCGGCTGCATAATTGATTCGACCCTTCCGGGAATATTACTGATACGTCCGTGCAAACCACGCTCACCGAATTCGTCGCTTTCAGGCCCGCCAACGTGAGTTAGCCCGCAGGTCGTCAACAAACCGCCGCCAAAAGAATACAGCCACTCCAGCCCACGGTTGGCATCGGGCCGGGGGGCAGTTACACCAGCGTGGCTGAGCCAGGCAAGACTGTATTGATTATAAAAGGCATCAACAATATCCAGACCTCTGTCGATAACCACCTTATATCGAAGTCCGCCTCCGGTATTCACCCAGGCGATTCGGGCTCCTTTACCCAGGCCGTTATCCAAAACAGAGGTTTCAATGCCCCCAATCTGAGCGTAATTATTAACTTTGTCCTGCCAGTTAAATCCAGTGTCCTTTGCGGCCATTTGTACTTCCTTCCTTTCTTTATTACTCTGCTTAACCCCGTTAGAAGTAACCTCTTACAATACGACTCAATCCTACGGTGTAAGACATCGGCGCAGATTTCTAACAGGATTAATTCAAAGCATTTCGCAATGCCTCAAAACTTGGATAAGCTACATCGCTGCGGACTATTTTCAGCATTTTACCATAAGTTTTGATATTGCCGTACCTGTCGTTAAGCGGTGCTTTTATATAAAGTGATGCGAACAGATTGCCCATCTGCACCGCTTCGGCAAAATCTATAGAACCGTCCCTGAACCGGTCCAGATTGCGCCCGATATATGTAATAAGCCCTGCTCTGAATGCGTCCCCCGCCCCAACAAGGTCAACTACCTCACCTCCCATAAACCACGATTCGATTTTATTCGGCCCGCCGAGGCGACCATCCGGGCAAATATGCTTCTCATAGGCGCCATCACTGACAGTAACACCAAACAGCTTTGTTCGGTTATCTTCCTGCCAGAATCTTTCGGTCAAAAAGTCAAGAAAGTGCAGATTGTTTTCATGCTCAGTAAATCGTTCCCACCGGCGCCCGGCCGCAAGCGTATTTTCAGTCAGCTTTGCCTCATCGCAGGACGTAAAGAACAAATCAACCTCAGGCAAAAGCGGCTCTAAAAGCCGATATTCTCCTATCGACTTACCAGATTTAATCAGCTCGCCGGGAGTGCCTGTTAAGGTATGGCTGTCAACAATCGTAACAGTGCCATTGCTGCGACACCACTTAATAAAATCAGCTAAATCTCGGCCTCCGTTGGCATCACCCCTGTCGGAAAGGCCGGAATACATATAATAGACTATACTGGGTTTTAATTTCTCAACGGCCACTCTGAATATCTCAAAATCAAAATCATCATTGGCGTTGGGAAAGTATGCAATACCTCCCCTGTCTTCGCCGGAGGTACTATGAATAAAGGTAGTCCCTGTTGCCAAATGGGGATGTACGTGAGTTTGCGACATATCGATGCCGTTCGCAGTCATCACATCGTGGAAAAACCTGCCCTGGGCATCAAGGCCGTTGTAATCGCCTTTGCCGAGGTTCACTCCCACGGCAACTTTCAAACCGGTTCGAGCAATCAGAGGCGCTGTGTTACCGGGGCCGCCTGCGGTTGCAAAACCCTGCCCAATCCATCTTTTCAACCGCTCCTGCGAGTAATTCGGCATATCTTTTGTTTTACACTTGGCCAATCCGCCTTTGCCAACCAGCTTATCGGCGAATTTAAAATCCGGCCTTCTTAAATCCGCCACCGCCGTATTCAAGATTAAAACGTCCATTGCCATTATTTCAACCTTTTACCACACTTCTTGTTTACGATTCTCTGATAGTTCAGCTTTGAGGAATAGTTTTGTAATCCTCAATAAAAGCATCCAGACCATTACTGGTAAGCGGGTGTTCACACATAGCTTCAAAAACATTCAATGGTACCGCCACGGTATGAGCACCGGCGATGATGGAGTCGATTACCTGTTCTACATCTTTTATGCTGCAAGCAGCTATATCGGTGTCTTTAAGCTCAAAAGCATCGAAAAGTTGTCGTACTTTACGGATAGTCTCGATACCATCGTAACCGCACATTCTTGCCCGACCGACAAAGACACTTACAGAAGTTGACCCTGCCAAACCTGCCAGAAGTGCCTGAGTCGGGTTAAATACTAACGTGGCATTGGTACTGACCCCTTCAGGAACCACGATTTTTACTGCCGCCAGACCCATTTTGTTGGCGGTTATCTTAATCATCAACAAAGGATCAATCTTATGCAACCGACGCGCGCAATCACAAATCTCTTCGGTTGTTTCACCAACCGCCTGGACCATTATCAGCCCTTCAAAAAACTTGCGTATCTCCTCTACCACCTGACGGTAGCTCTTGCCGGCTTGGGCTACCTTGCTGGGATTGGTAGCAATTGCACCGATTAAGCCGGTACTTACAGCATCTTTTATCTGGGACACATCGGCAGTATCCAAAACAATTCGAAGCTTACTCACAAAACTTTACCTTTCCTATGAATAATACTTATAAAATTCGATGCATTCCTTATAGCATCTTTCTCGTCTCCTGAAGCCACACACATCCTCCAAAATTGCACT
Organism: Sedimentisphaerales bacterium; assembly: GCA_049287505.1. Classification (GTDB taxonomy): domain Bacteria; phylum Planctomycetota; class Phycisphaerae; order Sedimentisphaerales; family Anaerobacaceae; genus NIOZ-UU13. Next base: position 8,860 of record JBAQFY010000277.1, read on the forward strand.
TGGACCTTTTCGGGTTATTATCTCTCCAAGTTTAACACTCTCCATATCTTCTGGAACACGATAGTGCATTGCGGCACCAATAACACGGCTCACTGGTTTGGTTGGAAGAGCATAGTGTTCCAATAAGTGTGCCAATCCAGCTAACCGTTCTTTAGTTCCCAGCTTTCGCAACGGATTACGAGCAACTCTCTCAACTGTATCAGTCAAATCACGATTGCAATAACGCCAGGTAATAAGTTCATCAACATGCTGCTCCAGCTCGGCCCTCCATAATTCTAAATTCTCAATTCTAAATTCTAAATTCTTCAAGCTCAACGCTTCTTTAGCAACATTCAACAGGTCCAGTAAATTTTCTCTTATTCTTGGTATTTCCAAAGCCTCATATATAAATTTACAATCAGAAAGATTGCCCAGATATGCCAACGCAGCGTGACCGGCATTACTCGTATAAAGTTTACGGGCATAGATGGCCTCAATGTTGTCACTGAATATCAATCCTTCAATACAAGGTTTCTTTCCTTTCCAGGTGCGACTGTCCGCGTAAAGTGTTTGACCACCTTCGGTGACCAGGTCAACACTATTTTTTGTCCTGCGGACCATGCGTTCTACAGAAGAGCGGATACAAGCAAAATTTTCTTTGTAATATCCCACATCCAGCAAAGCCTGGGCCAGTACGTTTTCGGCGTGGGGCCAGTTCTCGCAGACCAGAATATTAAGCGGCTTCTTTCGTTTCTTGAATCCCAATGCTACTAAGGAAGCGACTGCTTTCAGATTTTGGCCTCCCACAGCCGTTGCCGTGAAAAGACAGTTACTCAGCGCTTTTGAGATTTCTTCGCCTTCTTCCAGGGTTAGAACCTCGTAACCGGTGACATAATGTTCCTTCCTTATTTTTCCTGTCAAATGCACAACATAACCATGAGCCTGCTTAAGGTCTTGGGCTGATTGCGAATCGGCTTCGACAAAAACCGGGCTTAATCCATTTGCTGCCACAAGATCCGCGATCAGACCTCGCCCAATGGCACCAGCACCAAATATAACTACACTGCCCTTCATTTTTTATTGCCAACCTTGTCCTCTATACGACCTAAACATACACAATATCCGTAATGGCGGACCAATACTATGTCAGTGCATTTGGGCTTCACATTTACCTATGGCAGGTCTGTAAAAGTTGAACTGGACGTTAGGGTGCCCCGCCAAAAGTGACATCGGCACCGAGCTATCAGCAATTTTCTTACTTATCATAAGGGTTGTCAACCTCATCCCGAAAGGATTATCGTGCGTGCCTGGCTGCCAGATTGAGACTTTCTCTGCCTTCCACGTCTGGACAGGCCCAACCGTAATCGCTTGCCTCGGCACACTCGTAACCACGCCACCGGCGCTGGTTCGAGCATTCTGCATAACGGTAACCGGATGCAAATCTACGACACGAGTTGTAAGCCGGCAATACTCCTGTGGCGTTGGCGGCCCGTCCTTATAAATACCATCCCGCTTAACCGGGTCGTTGAATGCCCAGTGCTTTATATCGCCCTGACCGCCCTGCATTACCACGCAGCGAACACCCTCCCAGCTCTCGATGTACTCTGTAGTATTAGCTTTCGGGAAGTGGATATTGGACTCAGGCATTTTAAGCTCGTCGTCAATTCGATTAAAGCAAAGCTCCATATCAGCCTTCGTAAAAGACAGCGGATGTGCTCGCGGCACTTCTTTGCCGTCCATATACCATTCATCCATCCCCCAGAAATGGGCATCCTTGAGGTCCAGCCTCAATTCATTTACCAGGTGTGCCACAAGTGGTAGCTGCTCGGTCGGCCCAATCGGTCCACAGATACCCGCCGGACTATCAGGCGTGGCCTGTCTCCAGGCTGTGATGTACTCCAGTGCCTCCGCAAGATAGAAGTCTTCAAGAGTATCATAGAAGACAACCTTAAAACCTTCTCTGCTCAAACCTGCCATATCCTCAGCCGTAAGTTTAGCTGCGTCGTTGAGAATCTCGTCATCAAGCGTTGTAAAATCCCACCACTGCGGTGCTAACATACTGATTTTTCTCGCCATCGTCATTCTCCTTGCATAACGTGAACCAGCTCACCAAGCTCGGCCTTTAGGATATTATCCTGTGGATAAGCGTGGCCTAAATGCTGCCTGAATCCTTCGGCAAAGCGCGAGTTTATTTCCCGGCCTCTCTGCTCACTGAGCTTCTTCATTGAAATAACATAGTCATCTATACCATGATGTTTCAAAAGCCAATTACGCTGACTTTCATGACAGCAAAGCATTTGTTCCTTAATTTCCATTACATCAGTTATATCAATTATTGTGCCGGCTCTTACCTTGGCGCCAAAGTTGTCTTTGCCATCAACCGGGTCCATATAGTAAAGATATGGAATCGGCTCAAACGGCTCGGCACCGGCTGTTTCTATGTTTACAACTCCACAGGCAAAACAGGCCGTCTGAGCTATCCTGCTGGCCATCTCATGGTCAACCATATAATCCGCAGGGCTTGTAGTAAGTACAATAGTGGGTTGCAGTTTTCGCAGCAGCCCAATGGCCTTCAACAATGTTGGCCTATCATACATTATAAAGATATCGTTGCATTCGAGACAATGATAGCTGCCGTCTAATATGCCGGCCGCTTTAGCAGCTTCAGCCCTGCGAATCCTGCTGATTTCTTCTCGGCTGTACTGAACTGTACCACAGTCCCCGGGCGTCATCGTTGCAATGTGAACCTGCCAGCCTTTTTTATGAAGCAATGTTAGCGTTCCCGTACAGAAAAACTCCGCATCGTCTGGATGAGCTCCCAAACTCAAAACAGTCTTATCATTTCTCATAGCCATACTTCCTCACAGTTCTTAGTTGTTCTATTTACCCATCAGATGGTTAATTATCAATATGTCTAATTCTTAATAATC
>JBAQFY010000278.1:0-1548 GCA_049287505.1 Sedimentisphaerales bacterium
AAAAAATGAAAACGACGATTGGAATAACATTCTTCTTGTTGATAAACTGCTGTTCCCTCAATGCCAAGGTCAGCGACATTGTTAAACAAAATTATAAAGGAGGAGACTTTAAACTCGTCTTCAACAACACCGCCGCCCCTGTTTACTATGACCCGAACGACTATAAAGTCGTTGAAATCGCAGCAAACCTCCTCGCTGAAGATATTAAAAACGTTACCGGCCTGATGCCCCCAGTCTATACTGATTTAAAACAAATCAAAGCCAGCGCCGTAATCGTTGGGACCATCGGACACAACAAACTTATAGACCAGTTAATCAAAGAAGGTAAAATTAACCACGCTGGTATCACAGGACAGTGGGAAACATACGCCTTGCAGGTTGTCGAAAAACCTTTTCCGAACATCGACTCCGCTTTGGTCATTTTTGGCAGCGACCGAAGAGGAACTGCATATGGCGTCTTTGAATTGTCTAAACAAATCGGCGCCTCCCCCTGGTATTGGTGGGCCGATGTGCCTGTTCAAAAAAAGAAAAATCTGGTTATCAAAAAAGGATTCTACTTCGATGGGCCGCCTTCGGTAAAATACCGGGGCATCTTTATCAACGATGAAGATTGGGGCCTCAAACCCTGGGCATCCAAAACCTTCGACCCGCAGTTGGGTGACATCGGCCCTAAAACTTATAAGAAAGTTTTCGAACTTTTACTAAGGCTCAAAGCTAACCACTGCTGGCCTGCAATGCACGAATGCACTAAACCTTTTAATTACTACACAGATAACAAGAAAGTTGCGGATGATTACGCTATTGTTATGGGTTCGGCGCATTGCGAGCCGCTGCTGTTTAATAACGCTACCGAATGGGACACAAACACAATGGGGGAATGGCGGTATGACACCAATAAAGAAAATATCTGTAAAGTATTGGACAAGCGTGTCTCGGAAAACGGTAAATTTGAAAATGTTTACACCGTTGGTATACGAGGGATGCACGACCGGGAGATGAGGGGCAATTTGAAACTGGAGGAGCGTATTGCCCTGCTCGAGCAGGTTTTCGCGGATGAGCGAAAAATCCTGACCACTCATATAGATAAAAAAATCACCGAAATCCCGCAGGTCTTTATCCCTTATAAAGAAGTTATGACGCTTTACAACAATGGCCTGAAGGTCCCGGAGGATGTTACCTTAATGTGGGTGGATGATAACTTCGGGTATATTCGCCGATTGAGCGACCCGCTTGAAATCAAACGCCCGGGCGGCGCGGGAGTATATTACCATATAAGTTACTTGGGACCGCCTCACGAATATCTGTGGCTGTGTTCCACACCGCCGGCTCTGATTTGGGAAGAGATGACCAAAGCCTACAATTTTAACGCAAGAAAAGTCTGGATAGTCAATGTCGGAGATATAAAACCCTCTGAATACGATACCAGCTTTTTTCTCGACCTCGCGTGGGATATTAATGTAGTTGACCACACCAATGTGTCATCCCACCTTTCTCAATGGCTCGCATCGATTTTCGGCCAGGAAAATGCAGAAGAGCTGACAGCTATTA
>JBAQFY010000279.1:0-5660 GCA_049287505.1 Sedimentisphaerales bacterium
CATAAAATATATGGCGTAGGCACACACCACTAAGCCAGCGATTGCCAGCACGGCTTTTACAAGAGTGTTCATAGTCCACCAATCGGATTCTGGTCAACTATCCTTCAATTTGTAGGGTGGGGCTTGCCCCACCGATTTATGCTCTTTAATTCCGGACGGCATCGCCGTCGGGCAAACGCATCCACTCATCCAAATGTCACTCACCCCAGCCATTAATAGTTCGCTGTCCCTATTCATAACTGGATTCTTTTATTAAATGTTCCTCTAAAATGAAGTGAAGTTTCCTCAATAGATTTTCTAGAATTTCGTCGTCCGATGGAATTTCCCATTTGCACCATTTCATTCGTCTGACTGAATTAGGTTTAGACGGTCTCTTGTTGAAGGCCTTGGAGACCGGGTATCTTCCCGAAGTAATAGCGAATGAGAGTACTGGCAACAAATTCTTCTCCTCTTCGGATAATCCAAGATTAATGTAGTTGCTCAGGGCTGATGCCATCGATAGCAGGTCATGGTCTTTTGTATCTGGAATGGCCTTGATTTTCCCATTAGTTGCTAATGGGCCGACTTTAGCAATCCAGATTGCCTTAAAAAGGTCCTCGATGGCCATGCCTCGAAGCATTTGAGCAACTATGTGAAATTTGAAGAACTCCCAGAAGTCTTCGAAATCCTCCTTTCCGGGTACCTCTGAGAACTGGCCTCTTAGTACATCTGACGCCGTGAGAAGTGCTTCAGCACTTGTAAGCCATAAGTGGGAATCGTTGCCCATCATGTCGAAAAGGCGTTGGGGGGATTCATCAGTAAAAAACTCATTCATTGCTATATCATCCAACTACTGTTTATATGTTTTCCGTATTTGTTTCACTGTCCGCATAACACGCGATCTTCCTCAACATGTAAGCGCTTTTGCAGTACAGGCGCCCTAATCCTAAACGACAATCCCAAGATGTGCTTGCTTGTTGTTAATGAGAAATTTACCCTACTCCAGTGGGATTTTCAAGAAAAAAAATTTACCCCGTGAGAAACATTCTTTTCCGTTTTCTAATGGGTGTTTACCCCGTTAGAAACGTCCCTTCTGTCTTCCGTCCTCCGTCTTCTGCCTTCTAATGGGGTGACCGTCATCTCGAGCGCAAAAACCTGCCCTGCCTGCCCTCCAAAGCTGGTTCCTTCGTAGCCTTGGCGAAGAAGGATAGCTTTTTGTAAATTCATAATTGTCATACGTAAAGCGCGTACGCGCTTTACGTATAAGCTACTTTTACACTACGTCCTCTTGAAACTCATATTTGAACCTTTTATTCGAAGACAGCTACCTATTTTTTTGAGATTGTCACGTCGGCCCCCTGTTTTCTTGCGAAAGCAAGAAGGGGGCCTCCTCGCAATGACATTGGGTATCCAGCATCCACTTATCTACTCACCAATTAACCACTCACCATTCTTCAGATATTTTTCAGGGCTTTGTGATTGCCTTCTGTATTCTAATGGGCGTTTACCCCGAGAGAAGCATGCCTTTCGTTTTCTAACGGGGTGTCAGTCTGTGTCCTAACAGTCCGTCTCAGTCTGTGTCCTAAGAGTTAGTGTTAGTCCGTGCTTTCAATCAAATCCGCTGATACCCTAGCACGAAAATTTAAATTTTCAAAATTTTTTAACTGCCTCTATAACATTCAGTTATGAGTCTCGGGAATCGGGAATCGAGGACTTTTTTCGCATCAAATCTGCAGATAGCTCTAATTATAGAGGCACGGCTTTCGGCCAATGGCAGAAAGCCGGCCAAGCCGATAACCAATTAACTAATTCACTAATTCTCTAATCACCGAGGGTGAATTATTAATCTCGTCATTCCCATCCCGGTATATATTGAACGAATAATGGTTCTCCCTGTACTTGCCTATCGCTACATCCGCTACGGCTATCCCTTCCGTCGCATCCCCCTAACTCAGGGTAAATACGCCATCGTTGACCCCGATGATTACTGGCATCTCTCCAAACACAAATGGCACGCTAACGGAAGGAATGGAACATTCTACGCAGTCCGTACAGTCATCACTGAAGAAGGTAAAAGGCATCTGCTTTCAATGCACCGCTGCATACTAAAAGTCTCTCATAATATCTTTGTGGACCATATTAATCGAAATGGTCTCGATAACCGAAAGGCAAATATACGAACGGCCACTCGTGCTCAAAATAGTCAGAATCGAGCCAAATTCAACAACCGCACATATAGTTCAAAATATAAAGGTGTCGTATGGAACCGCCGGCAGAAGTGCTGGCAGGCTCAAATCCAAATCAACCACAAGTTGACATTTCTCGGCCGTTTCAATGATGAGGTACACGCTGCCAAAGCCTACGACCGTGCCGCAAAAAAACACCACGGCCAATTCGCAGCCCTCAACTTCCAGCACTCGACCCATCGACGCTTGCGCTCTACAATCATCAACGAACTCGTACAACTCGTTTTCTTCCTTGCTTTTCAATTAAACGCCTGCTTCTTAAGTAGGTCGCCTCGACATTCTACATTCGATATTCATCATTCGATATTCGCATTTCCCGCATCTCTCTTGACAGCACGCCTCCCAATACGTAAAGTGTCGGCAATGGCAAAGACGCTTTACATAATTGATGGCCACGCGCACATTTACGCCGCCTATTACGCCATGATGAGTCCGCTGACCAGCCCGGCCGGCGAGCCGACGAAGGCCACCTACATCTTCACAACGGCAATCTTAGGTCTCATCCAGCGACAAAAACCGGACATGCTCGCCGTGGCAATGGACAGCAAAATCCCAACCTTCAGAACCGAAATTTATTCCGAATATAAAGCCAACCGTCCGCCAATGCCGGACGATATGCCAAAGCAGATAGACCGAATTGAGCAGATTCTTGCTGCGATGAATGTCCCTGTCCTTCGGGTCGATGGTTTTGAAGCTGACGATATAATCGGCACCCTCGCCAAAAAAGCCGGCGCCGAGGGTATCGACACGTATATATGTGCAAAGGATAAAGATATGCTGCAGCTTCTGGACGAGCATACCTGCATCTATGATGTAAAAACCGGCAAGGTAACTAATCCCAATACTATGCTCACCGATATGGGAATAACACCGCAGCAGTTTATCGACCGCCTCGCTCTGCAGGGCGATACCTCGGACAATGTCCCCGGCATACCGGATGTCGGCCCAAAGACCGCTCTTAGCTGGATTCAAAAGTACGGCTCAATCGAAAACCTCTACAAACACATCGATGAAATAAAAGGAAAGCGAGGCGAAAATCTCCGCAAATTCAAAGATAATGTCACGCTGAGCAAAGAATTGGTAACCATTAATTCTAATGTTCCACTGAAAGTCGATTACAGCGATTTAGCTGTGAAGCAATTCAACGAAGCCGAGCTTTCCCGAATCTTCACCGAGCTTGGATTCAATCGCCTGCTCGCGCAATTAGGCCTGACGAGCAATTTGTCGCTCGACGCCCGTGACTCGTCGCTCGTTCGCGACACGGGCCCCGAATCACGGGTCAAGAGATATGAGGAAACCGCCTCAGTCAAAACTGTCGCTCACGATTATCAGTTGATAGATACGCAGGAAAAATTCGACAGTTTTGTTGACGGGCTTAAAAGGCAAAAATTATTTGCCCTCGACACCGAAACCACCTCTATTGATGCTATGCGAGCAGACCTGGTCGGCATCAGTTTTTCCTGGCGGCCCAGTAAGGGCTTTTATCTTCCCTTAAAGGCCCCGCTCGGCTCAAAGCACCTTGAAATAGAAATGGTTCGCAAAAAACTGGCGCCGATACTTGCTGACCAAATAATCAAAAAAGTCGGCCAGAACATAAAATACGACCTGCTTGTCCTCAAAAACACCGGCTTGCCGGTTAAAGAAATCTACTTTGACACTATGGTCGCCTCATATTGTCTCGACCCTGCTCGCAGCCATTCGTTAAACAAAATGGCAGCCGACTTCCTAAATTACGATTGTATTCCAATATCAGCACTTATCGGCAAAGGCAAAAACCAGCTTACTTTCGATATGGTCGATACCGCCGCCGCCTGCGAATACGCCGCCGAGGACGCCGATATAACATTCCAGCTTTATATCTACCTCAAAGACCGCCTCGAAAAACAACCTCTGCTCAAAAAATTATTTGAAGAAGTCGAAATGCCCCTGGTCCCGGTACTGGCGACTATGGAATACAACGGCGTCTCGCTGGATACGAGACTGCTGAGAAATATGTCCGGCGAAATTACCGAGACACTTCAAACCCTCACAGAGCGGATTTACGAAAACGCAGGGACTGTTTTCAATATTGATTCTCCAAAGCAGCTCGCCGAAATTCTCTTCGACAGACTCAACCTGACACCCATCCGCCTCGGCAAAGCCGGCCGAAGTACGGATGCAGCAGTCCTTGAACAGCTCAGCGACCAGCATCCCATTATAGATTTGCTCCTTCAATACCGCACTCTGAGTAAACTGAAAAGCACCTATTTGGACAAACTCGGGACACTTATCAATTCACGAACCAATCGGGTGCATGCTTCGTTCAACCAGACAATTACCGCAACGGGCCGATTAAGCTCCAGCAACCCCAATCTGCAAAACATACCCATACGTACCGAGCTTGGCCGAAAAATCCGTGCCGCCTTCATCCCTGCCGAAAAAAATTATTGCATCTTAAGCATGGACTATTCACAAATCGAGCTTCGGCTGCTGGCACATTTCTCAAAAGACGAGGCCCTGACGGCCGCCTTTGCCGCCGACCGGGACATCCACCGCTTCGTCGCCTCGCAGATTTACGGTTGCCAAATCGAAGAGGTAACAAGCGAAATGCGCTCACGCTGTAAGGCGGTCAATTTTGGTATCATTTACGGGCAGGGGGCTTTCGGTCTGTCACGCTCGATTGGGATAAGCCAGGCCGAGGCGAAAAAGTTTATCGAAGATTATTTTGCCCGCTACAGCTCAATCCGCCAATTTATGGATGATTGTATAGCTCAGGCAAAGCAGACCGGCTATGCCGAAACCATTTTGCACCGTCGGCGACAAATCCAAAACCTAACCAGCAAAAACGCCGGCAAACGTTCGCAGGCCGAGCGGCTGGCGGTCAATACCGTTATCCAAGGCTCAGCAGCGGATTTAATTAAAATTGCCATGATAGCCATTCAAAGAAAAATCGATGCTGAGCAATTGCCTGTAAAAATGATTCTTCAAATCCACGATGAGCTTGTTTTCGAGCTGCCTACCGCCGAGATCAAAAAACACGCCTTATGGATAGAGCGGGAGATGAGCACTGCTATCAAACTTGATATTCCGCTAAAAGTTGACATAACCCACGGGCCAACCTGGTTAAGCGAGAAATAGTTAGAGAATTAGTTAATTAGTTAGTTAAGACCAGAGAAGAAAAGGAAGGGAATATCGAATATCGAACATGGAATTTCGAATGATGAAGTGAGATAGTTAATTGGAGAATTGGTTAATTAGTTAGTTAAGACCAAAGAAGAAAAGGAAGGGAATATCGAATATCGAACAAGGAATATAGAATGATGAAGTGACGCTGCACTTCGTAGAGATAAGGTCAGGTTTGTGTTCTCAGGCGCAGCCGCTCCCAAAGCGAGCTAATTCGCTTTTTTAGTGGATAAATTTTTGGTTGATTGTTGCGTTGGTTGGCTTTGGCCGGTA
>JBAQFY010000280.1:0-1644 GCA_049287505.1 Sedimentisphaerales bacterium
GTGCAATGACGCTGGATATCCTGAATACAGGCAGCAGCAACGCTATGGCAATGGTTCCGATGATACCGCCAAGGATAATTATCATCAGAGGTTCGATAAGAGCCATAACGCTCCTGATTGACGCCTCAAGCTTTTTCTCGTAGAAGACCGATACCTTGTCACAAACCTCGCCGAGCTTGCCGCTTTTTTCGCCGGCCCGAAGCATCTGGATAATGCTGGGAGCAATCAACCCGCTGCCCGCCGAAATGAGAATGGATTCCGACAACTGGTAGCCGTCGCGAATCTTTCCATCGACTGTATCCCAAAGCCGCTGAAAGTAGTAATTCTCACACGAGCCACGAACAACTTCTATCGAGTCCAGCAGACTCACACCCGTGTTGACCATTGTTGCCATAATACGCATGCTGCGAGTTACCACCAAATCAACAAACATCGCTCCCAATACAGGGGTGTGGATTTTTATATAAGCTATGACCCGCCGGCCGGTGACTGTCCCCGCGAAGTAATATAACGCCCCTGCAAGAAGTACGCCCGCCGTCAGGACACCTGTCATCACCTGCAAGTTACCCAGCATTGAGCTAAAGCCCACTAATATCCGGGTAATTTTCGGAAGAGCCGCCCCTTTGGCTTCGTAAATCCTCATAAACCTCGGCAGCACAAAAAACATCAGCGTCCCTGTCGCGGCGACAGCCATCAGGGCCATAATAAATGGATACGTAAGTGCCCCCTTGATACGTTTGCGGGTTTCGGATTCGAAACCCAGATAGTCACTGATGACCCTGAGCATCTCCACCATTCTTCCGGACGCCTCGGAGGCCTTGACCATACTGATAAACATCACATTGAATATCTTTGGGTAGTCCGCCAGCGATTTTGAAAAATTTTCTCCGTTCTTGACCTTTTCAGCCACGTCCATAATTACTGTTCTAAATACGTCGTGCTCAGCCTGCTCCGCAATGGAGTCGAGAGCATCACTGAGAACTACGCCGCTATCAAGCATTACCGAAAGCTGCGTCGTGAATAGTATCAACTCAGCGGGCTTGACCTTTCCTGCAGAGAGGTAACCTGTTGTGGGCGCCGCCGTCTGCGAGTGAACCCTGAGGGCGGAAGCTCCAAAACCATCGCTGCTTTGTCCCTGCTTACCGGCTGAGGTCAGCGGCTCGCTTTCCTTCGTAGTTTTAGTCGCTAACAAAGTCATCTTTTTATATCAGATAAAAAAACTGGAGCGAGAGCCCTCAAATAAATCCGCCAGAGGCAGACACGTTTGAGGGCTAAATATAGTCTTTTAGATTTCCGACTGGGTTGTCCTTAACACCTCCTCGACAGATACAATCCCCGCCTTTACCTTTTCGATTCCATCGGCCTGCAAAGAAACCATCCCGCTTTCCAATGCCTTATGTCTCAATTTCTTTAAGCTCGCCCGTTCATTAACCATTTCCATAATTTCATCATTGGGCACAAACAGCTCGTGGATGGCAATCCGGCCGGCATAACCGGTGTTCCGGCATTTTTTACAACCTACGCCGCGGTAAAATTTTGGAACTTCTCCGCTAAGCTCCTTGACAACCTTTTTTATACTCACCGGCGGCTCATACTCGGTCTTGCAATTCGGACATATCTTTCGCACAAGCCGCTGGGCCAAAA
>JBAQFY010000281.1:0-8509 GCA_049287505.1 Sedimentisphaerales bacterium
TGATTCGCTCTCCGGCGTTGTCCAGTCTGCCGGAGTATTCGCCGGCTATATTCATAGCTTTTCCGTACCGGGCCTCGAAGGCATTTCGGTCCTGAACAACTACTACGTATTCATTAGGTGCAAGCTCAAGGCTTGGGAAGGTAAAATCAATTCCGTTCGTGAAGCTGACCAGATTCAGATTAACTGTTTCAGCTCCGATGTTTTTCAGCTCGATGTATTCCTCGTTTGGTTCGTTCGGTTCATCTCGGTTCTGCGGATGATACATAATCTCTGTGATGCGCAGGTTATCCGCTATCGGGCCAACGGCAAAGGTCGCTTCGTTGAGAGCACTCCATATACGTCCACCCAATACCCTGGCCTTGATATGAGCGCTATGGGTCAGCGTGATTGGCCCGGTATATTGGAATACATCAGGTGAGATACTGCCGCCAGGAAAACTGCTCACGCCGGCAACCAGCTCAGCAGAGATGAGAAGGTCGGTACTGGTAGTGGAGGAATTCAGGCCCTGGATGGCTAAAATATTGTAACCTAACTGCACAGCACCGAGGTAAGCAGAGATGTCTATGTTCTCGAAGTTGACGGCCTCGGAGTCGGAGTTGTTTGTGCTGGCGCTGGAGCTCCAGGTTGGTGTGCCGGTGAAATTTCGTCTGGCAACCTCAATGCCATTGATGTAGGCGACAAAGCCGTCGTCATAGCGAACCTTCAGGGTCAACAAGTCGAAGTCGTCCGAGCTGCCATCAAAGGCAAACGGGATGCGGATGTAACAGGTGGAATTTTTTCTATACATCTGTGCTTCGAGGTCAAATGTGATGAGGTCTGTATAACCCGAGCTCCTTTCGTATCCGACGCCGCCCGGGCTGCCGAGGCAGGCAGACCAGCTTGAGTCGTCGAAAATCCCGCCGCCTTTCCAGTTGTCGCTGATAGGGCGGATTGGAACGAGCACCCGTTTAGCAGCATTTTCGCTCACGAGGGTAGTACTGGGACTGACCTCTGGTGATATCGCTATCAGGCGCGGGTCGGAGCCGTCGAGTGTGTAATAAATTGTGCCGGCTGGCGCGCTCATGGTCAGATTAAAGCCGGGGTTGACCCGCGATGTGAGATGGCTGAACGTCGGTGCCTCCACACGGGGATACCAACCCTTGGATTTAAGCTGGTTGAGTACAATTTCTGTACGAGATGGGAAGTAGCTGTCGATGATCCAGTTGACGGCGGGCAGCCAATGGTCGTCTCTTGTAAAAGGAGTTGAGCGCTTGGCATCGCCCCACCGGGCCGACTCGGCAATAATCGCCAGGTCGATTTGCTCGGCGCGAGCCAGCAGACGAGCTGTGGACGCCTCCTGGGTCAGCACGCCGCCATCGAGGAAGTATTTATGCGCGCGGTCGGCTAAGCGCATCCGATACTCTGGGTGAGCCGCAAGCTGCTGGGCAAGCCACTGCGGGTTGAAGTGCTGAAACTGCTGACCGGCAGGAAAGGGCCCGGTACGGTCATAACCCCAATCGCGGTCGAACAACGAGTGCTCGGCATCGTGCCTGAAAAACTTAAACCCATCCGGGTTCTTGCGATTGTAGATACCGTAAAAATTATTGGGGCGGTCGTTGCCGAGAAAATTGGAAACCGGCCCATCAAAGTCCCCAACATAGAAGGTGCAGAACATGTAATCGATGAGATTGTCGATATCGACCAACCTTTCGTAATTGGGATTCCGGGTGCCATCGGTATTTAAACCCTGGACTTTGTAGTACGCTCTGTCTGTCCCGAATCCTGCACGGGCTGCCTCCCAAAGCCTGCGGTATGCAGCGGTGTCGCCATCTGTAGCAACAACAACGTATGAGCCGGCTTCAACCTTAACGACATCGTAGTCGTCCTTATCACCACCGAAATACGACTCGGCATACGAAGCTTCGGACCGTTCCTGAGTTTGGAAGAGGCCCCAATAATGGCCATTTATATAAAGGTGGTAATATCGGCTTCGGGTATAGGGCTGGCCCATGTCGCGCTGAACGTCGCGCGAAAACACGTCACGAACCATCGTGTTTCGACTGTCTGCTTGAAAAGCCCATGAGTAATTCTGGCTTGTTCGCAGGTCAATGTTCTCAAATTCGTCAACGCCCTCGTTGCCAAATAATGGAAACCTCAGCTTAGCTTCACCATATTCGGCTCTGAAGAACAAGCGGAATGCATGCTTGGGATTGCTGCCGGTACGGCTGAAGCCCCCTCGGATTCGCAGGCCGGCATCGATTTGAAAACCTTCGCTGCCATCGGGATTGATTAGCTCCACCGATGTCGGCCGCTCCCACGCGCGACCCTGGCTCTGAGCATTGACATAAATGCCGTCCGAGGAATCGAACAGGTTACGCAAGTCTGTTATGAGCGAGATAGTAGGTATTGCCAGCAGCGCATCTTTAATCTTACCTCGGTAACGGGGGTCATTGACCACATCCTGGTCCATGCCGTAGTTAATTTCCTGACCCTTGACACTACCCGTGGGCCAGCCCGGGCCGAGCGCCTGGCCGGAAGATGACTGCCTTATCACATCGCCGAGGAAAATGTAGGTGTGCGTTTTTATTTCTGAAGGTTTCCAGCCCGCCTTGATTGCGATTGCTCGCAGGCACGTGGTTTCGCTGATAGGAATAGGACCGGCATAGGTCATACCTTTCGGGAACCGCCCCCCGCTGGTAGTACTATATGGCTCAGAGCCGTCGAGTGTATAGTATATTACGGCACCTTTGGTTTCGCTGGCCAGTGTGAGAGAAAACGGCGTATTGTAAAAACCACGCTTATGGCTGAATTGTACTTCATCAACAAAGCCCTGGTACACACTGATATTTTCACCTGCGGGGCTGGGCAAACCGAAGAGCTGCCAGTTGTCACCGGCATTGGGGTAACGACCGCAGGAGATATTGCCGGTCTGCTCATCAAAGGCAACACTATCAATCAGAGTACGGCCATCAGAATCGAATAGAGCTATCTGCTCACCGCCTGCATCGAGTTTGAAATTCGCATGGAGTCCTACATCCCCAATATCATTATCGGCCCATATCAAAAGATAGCCCGCTGCGGGGATAGTAGTCCCGACAGGGATGGCCAAGTCCATTGCCGCCGGATTGCTAAGGGGAATTCGCCACTTGGTCGGAACAGACAGGTTGTCCGTCAGGTACATCCCACCCACATTAATATCATCGGTGCCGTAGTTGTAGAGCTCAATCCAGTCATCATATTGGCCCTGCGGGTCCTGGATTGAACTGCTATTGGAGGCCATAAATTCATTGATTGCCAGTGGTATGCCTGTCTGGAGCCATTGGTCGGCCAACAGGGCAAAATCATCCATATCGACCTCATCGTCCTTATTAAGGTCGGCTGGGCTTTCCGGAGGGGCCAACCACTGCTCGGCAAAAACCTGAATGTCCCGGTAGTTGACCCGGCAGTCCCCGTTTAAGTCCCCTGCAGGACAGTCGGCCTTCACAGTCCGCAAGGACCCCATAGGAGAGCCAGCCAAAGGCGCAATTAATATCATGGCGAGCAATGAGATTTTTATGTGTCTGAGCGTCTTCTAACCCCTTCCTCGCTCCGTCGCCATAGCTCCAGCCTTCGCAGCCGCTTCGGCGGAGTTGGCTATGGAGCGTCGGCGACACTGATGGTTTTGGGCCTCTTACTGTTGTTTAATCCTTCTAACTTACTACCTTTGCTTATTTTAACATATAAAGGGCACTCAGGTCAACACCTTTTAGTCGAGACTGTGGGAAGTGTCCGGATACCATACCGCCCGCCGGATTGTTTATAGGGATGACAACCAATTCTCGAAAGCACAAAAAGGAAGGCTTAACACAATCTTGGGCCGATAAAGCAAAATAGCTTTGAATCAAATTGTTCGTGCTTGATTTGCCGTATAAGGCATTGTATTATAGGCTGGCTCGCCTGATGGTAGTAGCGGTGGCCAGGCTCGAGTAAAAACTATATGAAGCATCGATAAACGGAAAAGCAATGTTGCTGAACAAAGCCAATTTGGGAAATTATAATAATGAGGAGTCAAATTATGAGTGATTTAAACCGACGAGAGTTCTTGGGGGCAAGTGCAGCAGGAGCCGGAGCAGTGTTATTAGGCACACAGTTAGGAAGTCGTCCTGTAATGGCTGATGAGACTGGGGAATGGCCGCCCAGATTACCCGCTGTTAAAATTTACAAGGTCTATATCGGCAGAACCGGCGGGATTTACTTGTCCAGACCCACGGAGGAGATTGAGAAGTTTAATAAATACCTCGCCAACGTGGAAAACAAACTCGGCGACGTTAAGTTTGCAGGCGGCGAGTTGATTCCGCCGGCTGAGGTGGACAAGGTGGTGGCCAAGCTGGGTGACGCCGATGGCGTTTTGCTGTTCCATCTGTCCGGCCATGGGGGAGACGCACCAAAGGAGGCAATGGACCGAATCATCGATACGGGACTGCCCACGGCGGTTTTCTCTCAACCCTTCAGTGGGCACGGGTGGATGTATTTTCCTCAGTGGCGAAAGGACGGCAAGAAGGTCGTTCTATTGCCAACCAGTGACTGGGACGAGCTCGAGCAGGTAGTCAAACTGATGCGTGTGGCGCCGCATCTGCGGCACACTCGTATCATCGTCGTGCGGGGGCCACAGGGAACAGATGCAGCTTGCTCCGCCGAGCAGGTCAAGGAACGCCTGGGCGTAGAGCTTATCCCAATCAGCGTTGAGCAAACCCTCCAGGCTCATAAGGCTGTTGACATTAAGGCCGCTGAAGCCGAGGCTGAAAAATATTGGATCAGCAAGGCCAAGAAAATCGTCGAGCCATCCAGGGAAGAAATCATCAACTCGGCACGTTTCTACTTAGCGACAAAGGAGCTTATGATTAAGGAACGGGCACAGGCCATCACGAGTTCAAATTGCATGGGTGAGCCGGCTAAAGGCTGCCTGACGTACAGCAAGCTGAATGACCTGGGGCTGGTCGGGGCCTGTGAAGGCGACATGGACTCGACGCTCACGATGCTGATGTTCAAGTATGCGTTCGGGATACCGGGGTTCATCAACGACCCGGTCATCGACACCTCCTGCAATGCCTTGATCTGCTTCCATTGCACCTGTGCGACCAAAATGGACGGTCCGGCCGGCAAGCGGCTTCCGTTCACCATCCGCACGCAGAGCGACAGCGAGCGAGGAGTATCGCTGGATGTTGAGCACCGAATCGGGCAAGTTGTCACTTCCGCCAAGTTCATCAACCTTGATACGATGCTGATTTCCACAGGGAAAATCTTTAAGATTACCCACGACGAACTCGGCTGCCGCACCCAGCCTTGGGTCGAGGTGGCCGATGCTCGCAAGCTGTTTCATAACTGGGGCGCCGGCATAATCAAAGGCGGCAAAGGCGCGATAATGACCCTGCTGCACCGCGACCTCTTCTACGGCGACCACATGCAAAACATCAAAAACCTGGGCGTCCTGATGGGATTTAACGTCGTCGAAGAAGGATGAGTGCCGAAAGCGGATATTCAAATTCGCAGGAATGACAGATTATATTATGTAAGATTATGACTCCGAAAATCCTGCTCGTAAATCCGCCCATCTATGACTTTGCTGCGTATGATTTTTGGCTCAAGCCTTATGGTATGCTGAGCGCCGCAGGAAACCTGCGCTCCAAGGCGAATTTTAAGCTTTTCGATTACCTGGACCGGATGCATGCCTTTACAGCGAAACAAAGGCAGCTCGAATCCGACCAGTGGGGTCGAGGTCGATTTTACTGTGAGCAGACTCCAAATCCCGCATGCCTCGAAGCAATCCCACGATACTTTCGGCGATTCGGCCTGCCTCGCAATATGTTCGAGGATTTTCTTATACGGGAAGGGTCTTTTGATTTTGTTTTTATCCAGACGACAATGACTTATTGGTACAAAGGCGTCGAGGAAGTCATCGAAGATATTCGCAAGGCCAGGCCAAAGGCAAAAATTATTTTAGGCGGAAATTATATAATGCTTTGCAGTAACCACGCAGAAAAATTGCAGACAGATTTTTTAGTACAGGGTACAAATCTTAAACCGCTTTGGAAATATTTAAGAACCACCCCGGACTTGAAGCAGCCTGCTTTATGGGAAGCTTACGATAAATTGAAAGTCGGCGTGCTGAGACTGACAGAAGGCTGCCCCTTTAAGTGCACTTACTGCTCGGTGCCAAAGGTTTATAACAAATTCAAACCACAACCGCTGGAACGTTCCTTGGCCGAGTTAGAGTTATTACATCGACTTGGAGTCGAGAACATCGCCTTTTACGATGATGCCTTGCTGTTCGATGCTGAGAAGGTTTTGATTCCATTTTTGAATGAGGTTGTAAAGTGCAATATTAAAGTGAACTTCCACAGCCCAAATGCTCTCAACGCCCGCTTCATTACGAGCCGGTTGGCGGAGCTTATGGTGCGGGCCGGCTTTAAGACCTTCTATTTCGGTTTTGAGAGCACTTCTATACAGTGGCAGAAACGCACCGGCTCGAAAGTCCTTCCCAATGAGCTTGCACAGGCAGTTAAACACCTTACTTCTGCAGGTGCTGAGCCTGCAAACATCACGGCATATCAAGTCCTCGGCCATCCTCATATTGATATTCAGCAGCTCGAAGCATCGATGCACTTTGTAAATAGTCTGGGTATTCGCGGAATGTTGGCTGATTTCTCGCCTATCCCCGGAACACCTGACGGCGAATACTGCCGAAAATGGGTCGATATGGACGAGCCGTTGATGCACAACAAAACTGCATTTCCAATCATCCTCTTAGGCTTCGATGAGACAAACCGACTAAAAGACCTCCAACGACAGCTCAATCGCTCACTGTCTGATATCCAGACGCATTGATTTTAAATAGCCGAGTTGATATACTCGTTTTTCTATATGAACAGCAAAAGCATACATATTAAAAGTTTAGGCTATGTACACAGATTTGCAACAACAACTCTAAACACAGGGACACCCGTGTTTATGTTCGGAGGAATACTATGAATGTATTTCTCCAAACCTATGGGTGCCAGATGAATAAGCTGGATACGGCTCTGGTAAGCTCTGCGCTCCAACAGGCAGGCTTCAATCTAACCGCAAGCGTTAAAGAAGCTGATATTGTTTTGATAAATACCTGCTCGGTTCGCGAGCATGCCGAGCAGCGGGTCCTTTCACATCTCGGACATCTAAAACACATAAAAAAGTCTCGGCCTGATATGGTGGTCGGCGTGATTGGCTGTATGGCACAGCGGCTTGGCGATAAACTGCTCGAACACGAAGCGGTCAATATCGTTTGTGGCCCAACTCAAATCCCGCAAATAGCAGATATTCTAAAAGAAACACTCGAAAAAAAACAAAAACGGCTGGCAATAACTGAAAAAATCCGAGAAACAACCGAAACCCAAAACCAGGCCCTCGAAGAATTTGAATCCGCTTACGGCATCGAGGATAAACAAATTCCATCTCAGGCCTATGTTCGGGCAATGCGCGGTTGTAATAATTTCTGTGCATATTGTATTGTGCCATACGTTCGCGGGCCGGAAGTCTGCAGACCGCCCGAGGCTATAATCGAGCAGATAAAAAAACTGGCCTCGCAGAGCGTCAAGCAGGTTACACTGCTGGGCCAGACGGTAAATTCATACAAATACAAAATAGGCAATAGAACCTGGTCTCTGGCCGATTTGCTCGACGCAGCAAGTAACATTGACGGCATCGAATGGCTTAAGTTCGTAACCAGTTATCCGTCTGAAGAATTCTTCGACGAGATTCTGCAGGTTATGGCCGATTCGCCAAAGGTATGCAACTATCTGCATCTACCCGCACAAAGCGGCTCGGATAAAATCCTGCGTGCGATGAATCGCAACTATAACACCGCCTGGTATCTTGAGCTTCTCGACAGGGCCAGAGCCACCGTTCCCGGCATTGCCATTGCGGGCGATTTTATCGTGGGCTTTCCGGGCGAAACAGAAGATGACTTCAATGATACTGTGGAGCTGGCCAAAAAAGCACGATACAAAAACGCTTTCATTTTCAAGTACTCACCCCGGCCCGGCACAATAGCCGACAAAAGACTCCAAGACACCGTACCCGCCGAAGTAAAGCAAAAACGAATTGTTGAACTACTCGAAGTGCAGGAGAAAATAAGCGGCCAGCTAAACAGAGACTTTCTGGATAAAGAAGTGAAAGTCCTCGTCGAGGGGTTAAGTAAAAAATCCCACCGAAACATAGTTGACAGCACAGACAACTTCCAATTGGTAGGAAGAACCGAGACAGATTACATAGTTGTCTTTAATGGGCCGATGTCACTGGCCGGCCAATTTGCAAAAGTAAAAATTATAAAGACCAGCCCGCTGACACTCTTTGGCGAACTTATCTGATTACCTCAATCCCCAAAGAGAGCAGACAAAGCAGACGGTATTCGGAAGATGCAGAAATAGCCAAACAACAAAAAGGCGATAACCAATCCCACCGCAAAGACCCGGTTCGGCTTGAGAACCGCAAACGCATCTTTAGAAAGCAATTTCGG
>JBAQFY010000282.1:0-3353 GCA_049287505.1 Sedimentisphaerales bacterium
ATATGAGGCTGCACAATATGTTTATATTTGGCAATGTTGTATTTAAGCGAGTGAATTACTCGAAATGTGCAACCATTTTCAAATTGGCGCATTATAATAATATGCGCGCTTATTTTACTATGCTTAATATTACAACGCCATTTAGGTTTTCAAAATGCAACAACGTATAGCCTTTAGATCGATTCCCATTTCACGCAATCGCTGGCGTTTTTTCTGAATATGGCAACGGCGAGAACGAGCGATACGCAGTTGCGTTAAGGTAAGAATTTCTGCTGTTTTCTCCAAGAATCGTTCTCTGACCTTTCCTGTCAACCATAAGGACCGAACCAGCGCCGAAGAAGCCGTACGAATCTGGCAAACCGTGAACTCCGGATTTTTCCCCCCGCCACAATTGATGAACTTTGGCCAGGAACAAATAACTCACTGCGGTGATGATAAGATGGCGACGAAGGGACGTGTAATTGCGAACCTCGAAATGGCTCAATCCGAGTTCCCTCTTTTCATCTTCAAAACACCGTTCCACATGCCAGCGAGAAAAGCCGACATGAAGCAGCACCTCCAACGGCGTCCCGTCCGGAGCATTGGAAACGAAGAACTTGACTTCTTGAGGGTTTTCAACATTGCGGGCGATAATCAGCCAATGGGAACGAGTCGGCAAACCGTCGCGTTGAAGGTAAAACCGGGCGGCTTTCGCCTCCCAGACCACCGGCCCCTTTGTCGTGTCCTTGATGTAGAACTTTTCCCACGGAATCTTTCGTAACACAGGAGAGTGGAGCATCAGTTGTCGTACATTACTGGCCGAAGGGCTTTTGGCTTTGAGCCGTGGGAAACGACGTTTTCGCCCCTTTCTGTGGACGTGGTGCTCTTTGTGCAGAAGTTTAGGCTCTACGAGCCAACCGGTAAAGATCGCAGGGACTTCGACCACGTATCGTTGGCCCCGATCGTCCAGCTCGAACAGAAATTCCGGTACCTTGCCATAGCCTTCATCCGCGCCGAGCCACTCGAAACGAATGCCATTGGCCACCGCCCGTTCCCGCAACTCCAGAGCAATCTGCCATTTGGGACGATAGGTCATCTGTTCCGGTATTCCTGCGGCCTTGCAACGTTCTTTATCTTGCGCCCAGCTCTCCGGCAGGAACAACTCCCCATCCAAAAGACAGTGGAAATCCCCGGCCGTATAGTTCAGATGAACCGTCACGACACAGTTATCTTTCTTGCCGGTAGTGCCGCACCATTGTCGCTGAAC
This sequence comes from Sedimentisphaerales bacterium, assembly GCA_049287505.1. Classification (GTDB taxonomy): domain Bacteria; phylum Planctomycetota; class Phycisphaerae; order Sedimentisphaerales; family Anaerobacaceae; genus NIOZ-UU13. The sequence continues at coordinate 1,247 of JBAQFY010000282.1, forward strand.
CCCGGGGGTTTTGTCGCCTTTTTTGGGGTGGCCGGTTTCATCCACTATACCGATAGAGCAGGGATGTCGGTGCTCATTGGCGACGATGCGCTCAACGGTGTCCCGCATGCGCATCTGATCCCACTTGTGCAGAGACAGAAACTGTTGCAGGTTTCGGGGTGGCAGTCCAGCCGCATCGGCCATCGGTTCGATACTCTTTCGCTGCAAGTCGGAGAGTTGCCCTGTGATATAGGCTTTGAGCCTTTCGACAGGTTCAATCCGACCGAAGCAATCATCGAAGTGTCGCAGATATTGGCTCAACATAGGTTCCAACTGCTTAATTTGTTTGGCGTCCATTCCGTATCTCCTTTCAGAATAAAAGGTTAAACCTTCTGTAAAATTCATAAATATTTGTAAAATAACGTCTTATGGCGTTATTTTTCTTGCAATCTCCTCCATCCTGGCTATTATGTAAATATCTCAAAAAAAAGGACTTACAACCAAAACAAAGGAGATTTTTTCATGTATCACGTTCAAACGTCTCTGTTTTATGACCTCCAGGAACTTGTCCGAAACTCGCCGCTGCTGCGAAAGTACTACTATCTCTTTCAAGCTCTCGACCTTTCCATCCTGCCGGACCGAAACCACGGCGTCGGCAGAACAGGGCACTCGCAACATGCCATCCTGCGGGCATTCATCGTAAAGCATCTTCAGCAAATAAAATCTGTCCCGCAACTCATCGAATATCTCGAAGCGATGCCGCCTCTTATGGAACTGTGCGGCTTTACACTCGGCGATATGCCCGATGAATCCCAGTTCTATCGCTTCCTGAAAGATACTCCAAACAACATCCTCAAAGATATTTATTACAAACTAAATCAGCGCCTTGTCGAGCAGGGACTTCTCAGCCTTGATGAACTCATCATAGACTCCAAACCCGTAATGGCCGCCACCAAAGAAAACAATCTCAAAAACCCTGCTCGAAACACCACCAATAAAACAAAAACACCAAAGCGTAATCCCGCCGCGACACTGAGCTACTATTCCTCTCAGATCATCAATGGCAAAAAGGAAAACATGCTATTCTTCTGGGGCTACCGAACACATGTCATCATCTCGAAGGAAGGCATAGCACTTGTTGAAATAACCCTGCCCAATAACATCACCGATCAGGAAGTTGCATTTAAGCTCCTCAGAGAACTCAAACGCAGATACAAACTCGAAAAAGGTTTTCTGTTCCTTGGCGACAAGGCCTACGATGTCAGAGAACTTTATACCTTTATCGTCGAGCGGTTGAAGGGAAATCCGTATATTCCCATCAACCCAAGAAATCAAAAGGATGACAAGACATTTGGACCGCACGGCTGCCCGATCTGCGATGCAGGGCTTGAAATGAAGTCGGCCGGCAGATGGACCGAAGGCTATCGTGAACGTGTCAAGTTCCGCTGCCCCTTAAAGACCGGCAAAAAGAAAGCCGCCGCACATAACAATGTCTGTCCGGCAAATCATCCATCCTTTACTACCGGGGCCTGCTACGGCTGTACCAAATACCTTGATCTAACTGATGATGCACGTTCTCGTGTTCCAAGAGATTCAAAGGAATTCAAGAAAACGTTTAAAGACAGAGAATTCGTCGAGCAGTATTTCGCCCGGCTGGGAGACCGTGAGGCCGAGCAGACCACGCACTACGCTTTGAAAACAGTACGCAATCAGATGACCATCGCTCATCTGACCGCAAGCCTGATCGGCGTTGCCGCCGCCATCCTGCTCAAACAGCCCGAGAAAATGCGTTGTCATAAGACTTTTGCGCAACTGCCCAGGCAGCGCATGTCCGGCTGATGTGCCGTCGCTGACGTTGAACGATTAACTTTTTAAAGAGCAACGACAGGGGGTATCAAAGATACCCTGCCTCTATAAAGGCCTTTGGGCCTTAAAACGCCTCAAAACTCATACTCATGATGCAAATATCATCAACTTCGACTCAAATCCCTTGCTTATCAACTCTGACCTCTGTCAAAAATCACTCATTTTGCAGAAGTCTTTTGAATTGTTTAATGATTTAATAAATTATCTACGTTGCGACAGACTCAGAGAGATGTCGGTTTGACTTTCTTCTTTGGATTTAGAC
>JBAQFY010000283.1:0-2358 GCA_049287505.1 Sedimentisphaerales bacterium
GCCCCAAACTGATACGAATTTGCTATATTAACCCCGTTAGATATGAAAAATACGACGTTACCTAACGGGGTCAACTGCGCAATCCTAATTGCCAATTAAATCGCGGCTTATGTTATGGCGCTGGTTCCGGCGGCGGAGGATACAGACCAATATCGTCAAAGTACATTGTTCCTGAACCACCGGCTACCGGATTCTTCTTGTTACCAAGACCAAGGGCAATCGTATTGACATTGGTCAGGTTCACGCCCTGGTCCGCAAAAACCTGCAGGTCGATATTCCATTGTGTCCAGGTAGCTATCTGTGATGCGTTAGGATTATCGTGAGAGACCACTGCGCTGCCATTGAGAGCAACATACAACGGCGCAGCAGTGTTAGCTGAGCTGCCCATGAACCAAATCGTCAGCGTGTTGACACCATTCTCAGTCCAGTCACGTGGATAAGTCAATGTCAGTTCCGCTTCAGAATACTTGGATTTGCCCTGCATATTATTGTCGTAGAATAACGGCATCGATTGGCTGCCTCCGTGAATGATAGTTTCCTCACAATAAGAACCCGTGCTTTCGTCGCCTACGGCTGCGCCGGTCCCGTTACCGGGATAGGCCGGTACATTACCATGCGCGGCATAGCCAAGTCCATCTTTCCACAACCACCATATCTCGTTGCTGCCGATGTCGTAGTCTTCAAAATCGTCCACGATAAGGAAATCGGCTGTCGTAAAGCTCCAGACAAGGCCTACCCAGGGACTATTGGGGTTAGCATTATTGACCCCATCAACACGCCAATAGTAGGTCGTATCCCACTGGAGTTTTCCAGGGTCATAGCTCTCAGAACCAAGGTCTTTAGTGCCTTTGTACTCGGGCGAACCGCTATTAGCATTGCGTACGGCATCTTTATCCGTGCCGAAATAGACCTGATGTGAAACAGCATTATCTCCCGGTGACCACTTAAGAATCTGTGCCTGCTTTACATCCACAGCGCCATGAGACGGCTTCGGGCTGCCGACGGCGCCCGGAGTTGTAAAGCCCCAGACATCGCCTTTATGCGTGGCTAAGCCATCGAACTCATCGACACGCCAGTAGAAAGCCTTCCCCGATTTAAGCGTGCCGGGAGTATATTTTGAGAAACCCACGGGGCCTTTGTACGCATTGCCGGTGCCGTTGTTCACATCGGCGAAGTTGTCGCCAAAGTATATATGGTGCAGCATCGCACCGAAACCAGGCTCCCATTTAAGCACTACATTCGGGTCAACAAACTCGGCACCATCACCCGGGTTGGGGGTAAAAGCAATCTTGGGGGCAATCGAAAAGCTCCAGACAGGGCCTTTGTATTTCGTAGTACCTTTGGCTTCAACCTCGTCAATTCGCCAGTAGTATGTTGTGCCTGGAACAAGACCATCCGGATAAGGAAATCCAGGAAAGCCAATAGTAAAATACGTTCCGGTCTGGTTGCCCTGGAATGTATCGCCGGTGCCGGCTGCCACATCGTTAAAATTCTCGCCCAAGTACACATCGTGCGAAGCCGCATAATCTCCCGCCGTCCAGCTAATACTCACCCACGTATCTCGAAGCATGGTACCATCAGCTGGGTCGGGGCGACGAGCGTATGGCCTCTCCACCGACGTATACTGGCTTGGGATGGCTTCCCGCGTCAGTGATGGAGTTGACCAGGTAAGCTCACACACAGCATCGCCGCCGTTCTCATAGTACTCCAGTATAATCTCGTATTTCTGCCCGGCTTTGAGGGCAATATCGCCGCTGTCATGGGTATTCGAATGATCAGTCCAGTTGTTAATAACCGGTTGGCCATTCACCCACAACCGAACACCGTCGTCTGTTTGGGTATGGAAAGTGTAGGTATTAGAGCTCGGCACTTCAATCATGCCCGTCCACCGTGCTGTGAAACCGTCTGCGTTCACCGACGGATCCGGCGAGCCGCCACCCCAGTTAAAATCTACCGTAGGATCTATACGCTCCAATACCAAGGTCCGCCAGGGGTCCCCGGCAGTGCCGTGATAATATTGGCCTTGCAAACCTTCAGCTCCACTGACCACAGCAACCAGGCCCAGCATTAAAACAAAAGAAACCAGATAAATTAATTTTCTACACATAATAATCCTCCTTCAAAAATTAAATTTAGTTAGATTGTTAATTGAAATGTAAAATATTTTCACCGTGAAGCACAAGATTTCCACTACAGCTTCATACCCCACACATAATAGCTCCTCCTTTATCAAAAAAACGCAAAAATTGCGACCGCTAAAAAACTCACGGATACCCGTCCCTTCGACCCTTTAGCTGCCCCTTCTACGGAGTTTACCCTGAGCGTAGCCGAATGGGCTCAGGGCACGCACTCCACGGC
>JBAQFY010000284.1:0-7494 GCA_049287505.1 Sedimentisphaerales bacterium
CATACATCGATGACTTTTTTCCAGTCGATAACACCATCGCCGCAAGCGCAGCCGGCCGGAGTACCCGTTACCTTACCGCGCTCGTCCTGGGATTGTTGCATCGAAATATCTTTAGCGTGCAGGTGGACTAATCTATCCTTAACCCGCTCAAGCCACTCAATCGGGTCGTGACCACACAGGTAACTATTACCCGTATCGAAGTTGATTCCAATGGCCTGCGAATCAACCAGCTCGTAAATCCTATCCAGACCATCGGGGTGCTGGCTGTACTGCTGGTGCGGCTCAAGGCCTATCAAAATCCCATGACTTTCGGCAACTGCCGCTGCTTCCTTGAGGACATAACGCATCAAAACATGGTCTTCTTCCTCCGTTGTCCAGGCAGGCTTCGGACCTTCATCCGTGTTTACTACGGGAGCACCACATTCGGCTGCAAAACGAATAGCTTGTTTTAGGTAGTTGGTGCTAATATCCGGCTTGCAAAGCGGCGTATGTGACGACAAACCCGAGAGCTTCACACCAGCTTTTTCGCAGGCCCGCCTGACCCGGTACGGGTCGTCCAGCAGTGAAACACTCTGGTAGTAACCCGCCTCACTGAGCAGCTCCCGCCCCCAGTGGACCCACGGCTCAATATATTCATAGCCTAACTCCGCCGCCTTTTCCACACCCCACTCAAACGGCTTGTCTGCATGCCGTACGAACTCCATATTGACCCCGATATAAACATTTGACATTTTGTAACCTCCTTATTACTCGCAAGTAGTTATTTAACCATTGAACCAAACGCATCTCAGCGCTGCGCTTCTTTGGCAGCACGAATCACAAAGTCTCTTCGATTCTCCAGATAAGCCCGTCGGTCAGAATCGTCAGGGACAAGTTGTAGTGCTTTATCAAGGGTTTCCAGTGCAAGATTATATTCCTTCCGCATAAAGTACGACCGAGCGAGTCTATCATATACATCAGCCAGATTAAGATAAGCCGGAACTAATTCGGCATTGTACTCGATTGCTTTTTTAAGAGCCAAAATGGCTTTCTCAAACTGCTCCAACTCTTTGTAACAAAATCCCAGATTGGTCCATCCTGCTGCATTGTCAGGCTCAAGCTCCAGAAATTTTCGGTATTGCTCGCCGGCAGCTTCATAATTACGCAGAAGAAGATACCGTTTTGCCAGACGCGACCTCAGGGAAGCATTACTCGGCGTACGTTCGACAGCCGCCACCAAAGCCTTTATCTCCGAGTTCAATTCGTCGAGACAGCTCTGGACATCCCGGTCCAGTGGATTGGCTTTCTGCGCCATCTCGAACTCATGATTCATCAGCTCCGGGTCACCCTGCAGAATTCCCAAAAGACCCTTCAAAGCGTGACTTGTCCCCTTATAGTACTGCTCCAGCATAGCCCCGACCTGTTGTAACTCCTGCTCGGTTTGACCCATTTCCACAACGTTTTCAGAGATGGGGGAATGACTCTGGCTCATCCAGCCAAGAATAACGAGCCAGCATTGTTCTATATCTCGCTTTATCGCTGCTCCGAACTCAAGAGCAGGTTTGTCATCCGTATTGAGCGGCCCAGCCCCGCCTATCTTGAGCAAACCCTCCTCATTGACTACAAAACAATCCAAAAGCTCGTAAACCGAGTAAATATTGATTTCCGCCAGGTCTGCGAAAATATCCGGTCTTTCAACAAGTTTCTTTACCTGCTGAAAATCAATTCGCATGGGAGACAGCGTCCCCATCAAAACGGCATGCTTGTTGAGACAGTTGTTGACCATCCACAGAGAGCTATGCGGCATCACAGCCTGGAAGCTTCTGATAATTATCCGAAAACTCTCTGGCTGGAGGTCCAGAGGAACCCAGCACGACAGAACACCTCCGGGCCTAAGGTGTTCGCGGCACCGGCTGAAGTGGTCATAGGTATAAAGCGCCGAACTGCCGGTCGTGCCCGGGTAAGTGGAATCGTTCATAATGATGTCGAATTTCTCGTCGGTCAGCTTCACGAAATTCTTTCCGTCCATAATGATTTTTCTCAGCCGTGGGTCTTTGTACGACCCACGGTTGATATTCTCGAAGAACTTTCCCGCCTCGAAAACTCCGGGACAGATTTCAACAATACTGTACTGCTCCACGCCGAAGGCCAGACCCACCCCCGATGTCTCCCCGCTGCCAAAGCCTATCTGCAAGACTTTCTTGGGATTCTCGTGGACGAGCAGTGGAGCATACGCTTGAAGCTTTTGCGTCGTCCTCAGCATCAAATCCACACCCGCCACATCGACTCCATCGACCGCAATGAGCCGGTCGCCGTCGGGTAAATCGTGTACGGTCACAGTGCCCGTCGCATCGTCCTTGATGTAAATGACCTCGCTGGGATAATGATAAGTATTTATCGTCTTCAAGAATACCTCTCGCGGGATGCTCAGCACACTAATAACAACGGCCGTTACCGAAACCACCACCGCACTCAAACCGAGCGCCACCCGATGTTTCTCCGAAAAGAAAAAGACCACTACAGCTAAGAAAAGCTGAATCGCAATAACTACAAGGAAGCTGTCCCTCAGCCCTAACAAAGGCACCATCACAAAGCCCGCCGCAAAAGAGCCAATCACACAGCCCATCGTATTGCACGCGTAAACCTCTCCTATTCTCTTGCCTGCTGCTTTCCAGGATGTAGCGCAGATTTTGACCGCTATGGGAAAAACCATACCCATAAGCACCGTCGGCACCAAAAGCACAACCGATGCGTCAATGAAATGAGCCGCAACTTCTTTCCAAAAAGGGCCCGCGAGCACTTTTTCAGTCAGTATATGGTCAATGTACCAGAGCATTCCCAACAACGGCACCGACCCCAGCACCGAAAGCCCCACCAGAAACTCCACGACGCCAAGCGCAAAAATAAAGTTTTTGATTCTCGCCAAAAATATCCGGCTGCAAAGATAACTCCCGAGCGCGATTCCTAAAATAAAACAGGTCAGCATGCACGCGAAAGCATAAACGCTCGTCCCGAGAACAAACAGCAGCACCCTCGTCCACAAAACCTCCAGCGCCAGCGCACAAAATCCCGCTACCAACACCGCTGCTAAGACTATCGTTCGCTTCTGCCGGAAGGCATTGCCGAGAGGCATCCTGTGGACTGCCGCAAGACATCCTGTGGACTGCGGACTGCCGGCCTGCTCTATAATAACTTCACCCTCAGCAGAGCTTCTCTTGACCGGCTTAGGCTTGCGCACCGAACGATTATGCTTATACTTCTCTCCAGCCGGTTGTTCTGTGAACAGGGATAAGATGAATGAGAGAACTCCGACAAGAATATTCGCAGAAGCTGCAAGATAAACAGTATTGCTCACGCCAAAAATCCTGATGAGTAAATAGCCCGAAAGGAAACTGCCCGCCACAGCGCCAAATGTATTGATTGCGTACAAAAGTCCTGCGCTTTTTCCGATACCGGCTTCGGAAGCTTCTTTTTTGTCCGGCGAATTCGCCCATAGCTTGCTCAAAACCGGCAGCGTCCCGCCCATCAGAGCCGTCGGAACCAATAACATAACCACAGACATAACGAACCGAACAAAAGTCAACGGATAAAAGCTCGGATGAAAGCTCTGGAAGAACCATCGATAAAATATATCTGTCGTAGCGAGGATAGTCGGGAAAGCAAGTGCATATACCCCTATTCCCACCTCTAACAAAGCGAACAGCTTTAGATGTCGAGAGCTTCTATCGGCAATTCTTCCGAACAGCCAGCTCCCAACAGCCAAACCCAACATAAATACAGTTAGAACCGTGCTGACCGCGAAGACCGTATTGCCGAAAACAACGCCGAAAGCTCTCGTCCAGGTTACCTCATAAACCAGACCCGCCGCTCCTGAGACTAAAAACAGCGGCAGAACCGCTTTCCTCACCACTGGAATTCCGCCCCGCAGCCCCGTCTTGCGACGGGAGTCGCTGGGGCTTGCTTGCGTCCGGGCAATTGTTCTCACTTTTGCTGACCCACGCGCTTAAAAAATATTTTATGTACTTTGGAACTGATTTAATTGTAGGTTAATTGGTGAGTGGTTAATTAGTTAATTTGTGAGTTGAGTACTCACTACTCACCACTCACTACTCACCATTTCACGAGCACAGATTGTCAGGGTCGATACACTATTTTTCAAATCTCCACAAGTCTATGGTCACATCCTCAGGAGCCATCCATTCAACGTGCCAATCGAGAAACAGACAGTTGCTGCCTCTTCTGTGTCGAGCTCTCGCGATCCGTCTGCCCGTGGTTACGTCTTGACTGTCAGAGGTAGGCAGATGCCCCGGGGTCCACACATCGCATCGAGTGTTTCCCTCGTCGTCGGCTTTTCTGATTATGTGTCGCCATGAACCGTCTTCGTTATCGGCAAGGTAAACAGTATATGCTCGATGAGCACAAGTAGTTAACTTGGTCGGTTTTAATATCTCGCTGCCCACTATGTCATTTTTATTTTTAAACTCCCAGCCGTTGACAACGTAGCAAACGGTCTGCTCTTTATCAGGGTAGCTCGGACAACGATATATCTTCACCGTGCGGTAATCATTGCCAATAGGCTTCTGGGCCAGAAAGGGCATAAAAAGCTGGAACCAGGACTTGCCTGCGCTACTCGCCAGCCCACGCGGTACGAAAAATTCATACTCCTCAGCATAAAAAATGGCTGCCAGGCCAATCTGACGCATATTACTTCTGCACTTGATATTCTTGGCCTGTTTCTTCGCACGTTGTAGCGCAGGCATTAATACCGCCATCAATAACGCAATGATAGCAATTACCACTAAAAGTTCTATCAGGGTGAATCCTCTTCGTTTATGCATGCTTACAAACCACCTTCCGTGCGAAAAAAAATCTAAAAATACGATAACATTATATATTCCCTAAGCTGTGAGTCAATGAAAAAATTACTATCCCTCTATCACGGTGACTCTAAGATAGAGCAGAGGGTGTAAGCGACAGGTCAAAAAATATACGACAGAGCCGGGAGTGCAAGCGACCGGTCAAAAAATCAATTGATTATTGCTATTCTTACAGGTGCCACCTTTTTACGAAAGGAATTATCGAAATGTTGCCGAACAGATTTTAATTTTGAACGGCCTATGATTCATGCTCTACGGTATTAGGCTCCTTGATTGTTGGTGCCGGAGTCTCATCAAGCTTTATGGTATTGGGGTCTTTAACCTCGTCTGTTTCTTTAGGTTTCTCCTCATCCTCGAACAAATCTGAGAGTTTCTTCGTCAGATTCTTCGCCTTCCATTCAGCTATTTCATAAACCCATCCCTGATGTTTCCTGGCGAATTTAATCGCACTCTCCTGGGCGAGCAGTTTGGCCTCCTTCTTCTTCAGCTCTTCTTCTGCCTCAGCTTTAAGACCTATTGTTACAGGCGTTTTATCCGTGTAATCTGATTCACAAGTAACATACGTTTTACCATCCTTTTGGGCTATATTCAGGGTATAAACCGTAGAATCCTTCAGTCTGCAAATATACTGTTTGTCAAAGGTCAAATCGCCCGTTTTTTTCATAACGTCATCGAATCTCAAGCTCGTCAAAGCAGTAAAGACACTATCACCATCACTACTCTTGAACTTTTTGCCGGCGGGAATATTCTCCGGTATAACGCTTTTGCCATTATCTGTTGTTTTCAGCGTATATTCGCCGTTTTCAGAACTAAGCGTTACCGATACAATATCCTCTCGTTTCACTGAAATAAGCTCCTGCTCAATGTAGCTCATCGCCGTACCTCCGAGCCAAGGCAAACTTGGTGCCACATAAACCGTGTCGCTCGAAGCCAATCTTACGTAAGTACCCTGCCCAAGCTCTTTAGCTTTTCCTCCAACAACGCCTGTAAGCAGCGACGAATCCGGCTTGAAAAATTTAACTAAGGTATTGGCCTTTCCCTCTGTAAGCCCGAGGTCTTCGTGATTTGCCGCGTTGTCTGTAACAAACTGTGACGTCTGAATCTCCAGGGTCTTAGTAATCAAATTATTTATTTCACTCGCTTTGGCGGGATAATTGTCCTTATTGACAACAACAAAGTTCCCTTGCTGGCGCTTGAGTGTCACCGCATTTTCACCTGTTCCTACAACGATACTGTCTATATTAGCCGGGTCAAGTCCCTGGATAAGATAAACCGGCCTGTCCATTTCTGTCTTCGGCCTGTTTGAAACACGGGATTGAACCACCGCCCATATCACCATAAAAACCGCAACAATACCTAATACCGCGAGTTTTCTGTTACTCATCTATAAAACTCCTATTTTATTAATAAAATCCGAAATTCGAATTTCGAAATCCGAAACAATATAGATACATACGCTTCTAAAAGGCGTATCAAAATTCGAATTTTAAATGTCCAAAACGCTTTGTTTCGGATTTTGTATTTTGGTCATTTGAATTTGTTTCGTGTTTCGGATTTTGTGCTTCGTGCTTTCTTCAAGCATCACTTGCATGACTGATATAATGTCTCTTACTCACACTGCGGCGGATTCCCAATACTATAGCAATTATCAGAATAACCGTCGGGGCCATCAGCATATTAAAACCTCGAAGAATATTACCTAAATGTTCGATTCGTTCGCGTCTTGTCAATCTCACCTCATTCAACTGACGCTGTGCCCGGCGTTGTTTCAATTCGATATCCCGTTGCTTCTGCAGTATTGAACTACCGACAACCTCCTCCTCGCCTTTTTTGGCCGAAGCTAAAATAGATTGCAGCTCGTTCTGAAAACCCGCAATCTGCGCGTTAATCTTTGCCACTTCTTCGGCTGTCTCGGATTCCGCCTGTCTTTCAATTTCGTCAACTACAATAAATGACCTCTTAAAGTTACCTCTTGACCTGATTGAAACCAAATCGCTTGACCCGCTCAAATCATCAATGGCGTTCAAGACTAAAGCACTGTTATCACCAACAACAATCTTGCCGAAGAAAGAACTCTGGTACGCTATCGCATCGCTTATGAAGTCAACATCCGCAAAAACCACCACCGCACAATCCTGCTGGGCTTCCGTCAGGCCTTTAATTCGCTTTTTTATTTTTTTAACATCGTTCGGGTCTTTTGCTTCGCCCGAAGACTTCTCGCCGGACTCAACCTCTATCTCAATACCATCAGGAAAACTACTCTTAAAACGGCCCGTAATCAGATAACCCATCGCAATGGGTTTGTCGCCATCGATAAATCTGCTCATAAGATTTGACGGCTCTAAAATCATAAGTTCGTACGGGCTGCTTATCGAAAAGCTATTGCCCCTGTTAGTCGTTGTTATAAGAGGTGTCCGCCGAATCTCAACTGCGCTTTTCTCCGCCTCATTTGAATCCGCAACTTCTCGAAGCACACCGGAGAATAGAAGCCTTACCTGGTTAAGCTCGGCCGTGATAACGTTGTCAGTATCGAAGCATCTTCCTTCCGGTGTCAGATTAAGGTAACCAATTATCCTCTCCGGTCTCTGATTGGCACGGATGGAAGCCATCGACGCCAGGCTTCTGTCACCGGCAAAAG
>JBAQFY010000285.1:0-10164 GCA_049287505.1 Sedimentisphaerales bacterium
GGAGACAACCTGATGAGCAAAGTGCCCAGTTCCGGATGGCTTATTAAGAGCCTATCCCAATAACCCGCTCTATTGCGGCCGGCTGCAAAGCCCGATGCCAGCGTTGTCAGCCAAAAATGTTCTCAACGTGGAGAAAACCACGCCTGGCGAGCATTTTTGGCCTGCCGCCTTGGCCTCGAACTTTTCGCTCGGCCTCATAACGACCCGGTTATTCGGATAAGCTCTTAATCTGGTAACGATTTAGTATTGGATTCTATTAAGTACTATGCGTGCAAGGGGCAAATTACTCAAAATTTTTCTTATTGCTAAAAGAATCCTAAAAAAGAATTTTATCATACCGCTGGTAAAAAAAGGTTGGTTGCATTTGCGCAGACGGCAGACTGTCACCTGCGAAAATAAAGATACGAACAAAGCAAGAATGTTGTTTTTTAAAATGGTTTCTTAAGATGTGCTCTGTCGCCCTCATTGCTCCCTAATTTAACGCAGACGGCATTCTTGTATTTTACCTATATTGACTACTATGGGGATAAATAAAGCCAGATCCTTATGAAAACAGAATCTGGCTTCGGAGGAGGGTGATGAAAAGCTGATAATAGCCTTCCGAAAAACCGTTTATCTGTATTCAGTACTCTTTATAATTATTTAATCGAATAGATACAAGTAATTTCTTTAACAGAAAAGGAAGAAAACTAAAAAAAACTTACACTTTTTCTCTTAAGAATCAAGCCTTTATTTATAAAAAAGTGATTATTTTTTGGTTTTTTTGAAAATAGCCGAATTTAACCTTAAAAAACAAGATACTTTACGCTTGATAAATCAATTTTGTTCTAATATTTTAACTAATAGATTGTTATTTCTTTTTGTTTCTTTTTCAGATAGACAGTTATGGCAACAAAGATAACGATAGCAGACTTGCTGGATGCCAAGCAACAGAATCGCAAGATTGCTGCGGTTAGCTGCTACGATTATACCACAGCTCAGCTCGTCTCGCATACGAAAGTGCAGATGATATTAGTGGGTGATTCGGCTGCTGAAGTTGTTCTCGGCTTTGATTCGACTCTACCGGCAACAATGGATTTTATGGTTACCATAACCTCAGCGGTGCGGCGGGGTGCGCCGAATGTATTTCTGGTTGCCGATATGCCGTTTCTGTCTTACCAGATTGGTCAAGCCGAGGCGGTAAAAAATGCGGGCCGCTTCGTTGCCGAGGCAGGGGCACAAATGGTAAAAATTGAAGCGACCGGTGCGTATCTTAATGTAATTAAAGCAGTTAGCGATGCCGGTATAGCTGTTATGGCTCATATCGGCATAAGGCCGCAGAGCATCGGTAAGATTGGACGATTCAAGGCTGAGGCAACCACGGCGGAAATGGCTGCCGAAATGGTAAGTCTTGCTCAACAAATGGTCGATAGTGGTTCCGGCTCGCTGCTGATTGAAGGGACCGCTGCGGAGGTGGCGGAGATTATCACAAAACGCTGCGAAGTGCCGGTGATTGGCTGTGGTTCCGGGCCGGGCTGCGATGGGCAGATATTGATTGCGCCTGATATTTTGGGGCTGACGCAGAGGCCAAGTCCAAAGTTCGCAAAGAGTTACGGCAGTCTGGCCAAAGAGACTATCGAGGCATTTAATGCTTACGCCAAAGAGGTGCAAAACTGCCAATACCCCGACCCCGGACATAGTTACCATATGAAATCCGGCGAGCTGGAGAAACTCCAGCAATTGCTAAAAGATAAGACTTAGGGAGAAAAACTCTGTCGGCTTGAGTGCTAAAGTTCGAACCCTGCTATCTCCGTCCCGCAATTGGGGCATTTCGAGTCTTTTATATTATTTACAGCAATGCTATAGCCGATGCGTTCAATCAACATTCGGCCACAATTATAACAGAAGGTACTTTCGAATTTCGCCCCCGGCACATTACCGAGGTAAACATAATGCAGCCCTGCGGCTTGGCCTATCTCGAAAGCCCGCTCTAAGCTGCTGATAGGCGTGGGTAACGAATCCAGATATTTATACTGCGGATGGAACCTGCTGATATGCCACGGGACATCAGGCCCTGCGTCTGAAACAATAAAATCGGCAAGTTTTTTCAACTCATCATCGGAATCATTTTCGCCGGGCACCAGCAGGGTAGTAATCTCCTGCCAGATATTCGTCTGTTTCGCGATATAGTTAATCGTATCAAGGACCGGCTGCAATTTTGCCTTGCATAATCTTTTGTAATAATCCTCGCTGAACGCTTTCAGGTCAACGTTAATTGCGTCGAGCCAGTCGCCGGCGAAGTCAATCGCCTCGGTTGTCATATAGCCGTTACTGACAAAAACGTTCGTCAGACCGCGTTCTTTACCTAACCGGCCACAATCGTTACACAGCTCCATAAAAACCGTCGGCTCGGTATAGGTATAGGCGATGCTCTTGCACCTGTTGCGAACGGCAGCCTCGACAATCTGCTCAGGTGTTATTGGCTCTCCATCAATTTGCCCTCTTTCTATTGCGGCCTGGCTTATCTGCCAGTTCTGGCAAAACTCGCAGCGGAAATTGCAGCCCATCGTAGCGATGGAGAAACTGCGCGAGCCCGGCTGAAAATGAAACAACGGCTTTTTCTCAATAGGGTCGGGATTAGCCGAGCAGACCTTATCGTAAGTCAGCGAGTACAGCACGCCATCTATATTCTTACGCACGCGGCACTGACCTAATTTGCCATTATCAATCACGCAGCGCCAGTTACAAAGCTTGCACCGAACCTTCTTATCCTTGTCCGAAGAGAGCTCCCACAAGACTGCCTCTTTAAGATTCTCTTTTTTTAATCCCATCGTTAATTCCAATCTAAATTAACTTTATTTTCATCGTTCTAATATATACAATATTCGAAGTAAAATCAATTTTACAGGTTATCCGAATCGGTTTGATTCTGATATAAACAAGCTCAACATAATGTCCGGAGATAAGCTGATATGAGCATATTATCCGCTATCGGAAATACGCCGCTTGTGGAGCTGACTAATCTGAATAGTAAGAAACCGAAGGTGAGGATTTTCGGGAAGCTCGAAGGAACCAACCCCGGCGGCTCCGTCAAAGACCGTCCTGCTTACTGGATGATAAAAAAGGCAGAGGAATCCGGCCAGCTTACCAACGGTAAAATAATACTCGAGCCGACATCAGGAAATACGGGCATTGCTCTGGCGATGATTGGAGCTGCAAAGGGATATCGGGTCAAGCTTTGTATGCCGGAGTGTGTCAGCACGGAAAGACAGCGTATCCTTGAGGCTTTAAGTGCTGAGGTTGTGCTTACCCCTGCAAAAGAGGGCACCGATGGTGCCATCAGAAAAGCACATCAGCTTCTTGATACCGAACCTGAAAAGTATTATATGCCCAACCAGTTCACGAATGAGAATAACGTCCTGGCTCATTATGAAACCACCGGCCCTGAAATCTTATCCCAAACCAAAGGCGAAATTGATGTATTTGTAGCCGGTATGGGGACAACAGGAACGCTGATGGGTGTATATAGATTCTTCAAGGAAAAAAAGCCGGAAGTAAAAGTCGTTGGAGTTGAACCGCAGGAATGTCACACAATCCAGGGACTTAAAAATATGAAGGAAGCCATTGTCCCTGAAATTTATAATCCAGAGATGATGGATGAAAAGATTACTGTTGGAGATGGTGAGGCCTTTGAAACAACGAGACTGCTCGCTGCCAAGGAAGGGATATTTGTCGGGATGTCGAGTGGTGCAGCGGTAACTGGAGCTTTACGTATAGCAGGTCAGATGTCCTCCGGCACAATTGTGGTGATTCTTCCCGACCGCGGCGACCGTTACCTGAGCACAACGCTGTTCAGGTCAATATGCGCAAAATGTCCTCCATAATGCTTGCCAGAGCACCCGTTATATTATATAAAGTCACTTGAAACAGAGAGCAAGGAAACAGTATGAAAAGACACGTTCAGCAAATAAGGAAAAAGATTCTTCCAACCTTACAAAGGTACGATGTTACAAGAGCCGCGATATTTGGGTCATTTGCAAGAGGACAAAGCTCAAAACGTAGTGATATAGACCTTTTGATAGAGTTTAAGGGCGAAAAAAGCCTGCTTGACCTAGCAGGCCTTAAGATAGCACTGCAGGATTTACTGAAAACTAAGGTGGATGTACTCACCTACAATTCTTTGCATCCTTTGCTCAAAGACAGAATCTTGAGCGAACAAGAGGTAATCCTATGAAGAAAGACCCAAAGATTTTCCTCGAGCACATATTACAGTGCATAGAGCTAATCGAGGAGTATATGGAGGGAGTAACAAAGAAACAGTTTCTCGAATCAGTACAATTACAAGATTCAATTATTAGAAGAATTGAAATTATGGGCGAGGCTATTAAGAATATACCCAAGCAGGTAAAAGACAGGTATACGGACATTGCTTGGAAAGAGATAGCCGGCATGAGGGACATCCTTATACATGAGTATTTTGGAGTCGATTTGGGACTAACCTGGAAGGTCGCAACAAAAGATGTTCGCCGGTTAAAAAACAGGATATTAAAAGTGAAAAAGGATTTAGAGAATAAGTGAAGGTTTGTAAAATCAACAAAAGCATGTCGCTTAAATCCAGCAAATGAGGAAACAGCTTATGGTAATCCGTATAAAACTGAACGATATAATCGAAGGCCTGGAGTTCGAGTCGGATGAAAGGAACTCGTTTCTGGACAAGAAGACCGGAGAAGTGGTATCTATTAGTGACGAAGAAATGCAGGCCGCTGAAGACGATGAGCCAATCGAAGATTTCCCGGATTGGCAGCAGGATTTTGTTAGAATCGCTAAAGAAATAGTAGATGAGACAGGAAATTACATTGCCTTGCCCACAAAATTCGACATCGATGAATACAGCATAATGGAGAAGTTCTGCCTGTCCCTTAATGATTCTGAGATGAGTGAAGAGCTTTATAGTGCAATAAAAGGCAGCGGTGCCTTTCGTCGTTTCAAAGATGCTGTACAAGACTATGGCATTGCAGATGACTGGTATAAGTACCGCAACGACGCGCTAAAAGAAATCGCCATCGAATGGTGCCAGGAAAACGGTATTGAGTTTGACTGAGAGTAACACCACAGACTTTGACCGCCTTCTTCAATACCATCCTCTTTGATTATCACTTCTCGGTGTTCATTCTCTTTCTCCATCTGGCTGTCTTTGCTAAATATTTTACAACACGCCATAACTCTTTGCTATAATCTTAACCGGATGCCTCACAACGCAATTGCTTATATGCTCAATTTGCATTTTACAGGCGGCGCATTCGGTTAAGACGTTTTTGGTAGGTGATTTTTCCAGCGCTTCTTTTAAGCTTGTGGATATCTGAGAGGAAAGTTCGTAATTTTTCTTTTGCATGCCGAACGTGCCGGCTAAGCCGCAGCAGCCGGCCTTAATGTCAACGACTTTGACGCCGCAAAGCTCCTGCAATAATCTTATGCTCGCCGTTTCATCGCCTACAGCACATAAATGGCAGGGCAAATGATAAACAAACTCATCCGTTATCGACTTTGTCGGTGGCTTCAATTTATTCTGCTTAAACAGGCCGAAGAGATAATTCATCAATTCATAAGTATTTTCCGAGACAAGCTCCGCATCCGGCCCGGCGACAAAATGCCGCAGCTCTTGCTTCAAGCAAAGCGCAGCGCTCGGCTCGGAACAAATTATCTTATAGCCTTCGGGCACGGCTTTAGCTAAATGCTTCACACTATAGTCCAAATCCTTACGTGCTCTTTTGACGTTTCCATAAACAATGGCCGGCAGCGGCGCAGGCAGTTGCTTCGGCAGGATGACTTCAATGTCATTTGCCTGCAGAACATCCAAAACGGCGAAGCCCAATTCGTGGTCGTTATAATTTGCGTATGTATCCACAAAATACGCCACTTTATCGAGCGGCTTTTCTATCGGCTTACGAGCCGACAGATGCTTACGGCCGGCCTTTATGAAGGACCTGTGCCTGAACTTAGGCATACTCCTTCGTTTATCTATGCCGGTAAATTTCTCCAATAACCACTTGAATATCGGCAAGCGCGTTACGAAATTTGATACAGGTGAAAAAACACTGCCCAATTTACTAAGATAACGATTATGACTTAGAACCAGCTCAGCACGCCGAAGGCCTCTGCGTTTGATGTACTGGGTTCTGGCTGCTATCATCAGCTCGGAAACATCAACTCCCGAGGGACATTGCATCAGGCAGGCCTTGCAATTAACACACAAATCGAGAAACTTCCTGAACTGCGGCGATTCAAAGTCTTTTTCGTCTAACTGTCCTGTTGCCCAAAAATGCAGTATATTGGCCTTTGCCCGCGGGCTGCCCAATTCCTCACCCATCGCCCGGAACACCGGACACATCCGCAAATCCGGCTCGCAGCTTCGGCAAAGACCACATCCGTAGCACTGCTCAAGCTCGGCGGCAAGCTCACCTTCTCCAAAAAGCAAATCGGTTTTCACTCTTTCCGGTAAAACTTTATGTTCCGCCCGCAGATTCTTGACCATAACGTCAGCATCGGGGTTGATTATCTTGCCCGGATTCATCAGACCATCGGGGTCGAATATATTCTTGATTTTGCATAGTAATTCGTAATATTCGTCGCCGTATTGCTGCCGCACGAAAGGTGCTCTTACAAGGCCGTCTGCGTGTTCGCCGCTTATTGTGCCGCCCAACGACCAGGCAAGTGAAAAAACATCATTCGCCATCGCCCGCATTTTTTCCACGTCAGCCGGGTCACTCAAATCCAGACATGGCCGTACGTGTATCAGACCATCACCGGCGTGGCCATAAAAAGACGTCGTGATATCATAACGCTTGCTAATCTCCTCCAGTCCCGTAATATATTCTCCAAGCCGATTATAATCGACTGAAACATCTTCCATAAATTCAACAGGATGCTTTTTGCCTTTTTTTCTGTAAAGCAACGGCCCGGCGTCATCTCGCGACTTCCACAACCGCTCCTGTGCCTTCGGCTCAAAAAAAATACTCCGTCCGCTCGCTATTGCGCCGACATCAGAATCAGTTTTTTTTATCTTCTCTTTCACCTGTTCCTGTGTTTGGCCGGTATGCTCGACCAAAAGAACAGCAGCCGCACCGGCAGGTAAAACATCGCGGTATTCCGGCAGGGCCTCAAATGCCATGTCGATTAAGGTCTTATCCATCAGCTCGCACGCCGAGGCACCGTTATCAACTATAATCGGCACCGCCTGTGCCATTTTCTCAAGACAGTCGAACTCAAGCTGTAACAGACCTTTCGCTGCCGGTGTCTCGACGGTCCTGAGCGTAATCTTTGTAAAAATGGCCAACGTTCCTTCCGAGCCTGCCAGCAATCGAGCCAAATCAATCCTGCCGTTATGGCAAATCCCTGCAATGTTGTAGCCGCTTCGGTTTCGTCTGGTTTTAGGTAGTGCTTTATTGATAACCGCTTCTTTGTCCGAGAGGACAGACAGACACTCTCTTGCAATCCAGGCGACCTTGTCGTCCTGTGACCGTTCCGTGTCAAAATCATTTTTGAATTCAACAACACTACCGTCAGTCAGAACCGCTTCGATACTTTCCACGTAGTCGGCGATATAACCATATTCAAGCGAATGGGCACCGGTAGAATTATTTGCAACGCACCCACCTACTACCGCCCGATTAGCGCTCGATGGGTCAGGCCCGATTTTTCTGCCGTACTCAGCCAGGCATTTATTCAAATCGTCCAGCACAACCCCCGGCTCACAGACTACAGTCTTGCCTCCGTCTTTGACATCTATAATCTTGTTCATATATCGTGTCATATCAAAGACTATACCGCTGCACAGCGACTCACCCGCCAGCCCGGTGCCTGCTCCGCGAGCAACGACCGGTATATCTTTGGCGCCGGCGTATTTGATAACGGCAGCCACGTCGCCGCTGTCATGCGGCGCAACAACACACGCAGGGACAATCCTGTAAATGCTCGCATCGGCGCTGTATGCAGCCCTGTTCAATATATCAGCAAAAACATCTCCCCGCACAACTTTAGCCAAGTCGGAAGCAATCTGTTCCGGTCCCTTATTCATCGGTTCTTCTGTATTCTTGCGCACTTGTGCTCTTCCTGACTATTCCTCGAAATCACGAGGCAGGAACTGGGCTTGGGAAATGGTTCCGCTCATCCGCAGGACTGCAAGGTCATCTTCGCTAACCTGTCCGCTGATGAACTGTTGAACAATAGGATGGGGATGGTTACGAATATGGTCGGCATCGCCGTCGGCAATAATTTTGCCGTTATGCAGCATAATGATACGGTCCGCTATCTTATAGGCGCTAGTCATATCGTGCGTAACAACAACGGATGTTATGCCAAGCTCTCTTTGCAGCTTCAAAACAAGCTCGTTAATGACATCCGAACGGATAGGGTCCAATCCCGTAGTCGGCTCATCGTATAAAATTATCTCGGGATTTAGCGCAATAGCCCTTGCCAGTGCCACTCTCTTTCGCTGGCCTCCGGAGAGGTTAGCCGGATAAAATTGCTGAAAACCGTCGAGACCGACCATAGCCAGTTTGGCCTTTACAAGCTCTTCGACCTCTCTCCAGTTAGTAATCTTACAATGCTGTCTTATCGGAAATATTATATTTTCAGTAACATTAAGACTGTCGAACAGCGCCCCTCCCTGGAAAAGAAAACCGAAATGGGTGCGTATCTTATTTAATTCATTTTCACTCAGATTGTCGATTCGCTGGTTTTTGAAATAAACTTCGCCGGAACTTGGCCTCAACAAAGCTATCAAATGTTTTATTAAGACGGTTTTGCCGCATCCGCTCGGGCCTATCACAACGGTTGTCTTACCCTTTTCAATCGTCAGGGCAATATTGTCCAGAACGATATTTGTACCGAACCTTTTAGTAAGGTTCTTAACCGTAAGCATGCCGTCGGAGTATTCTTCCGACAACTGGTTATTCTCATATTTCTTTTTCACTTACATTTCTCTTCCATTGGCTGTCTGCCCCCGCTTGTTGCCGGCGGGGGAATGCTATAATCAAACCAGACTTTTGAGCGGCCAAAACGTATTGTAAATCGCTTTGAAAATTACCGCCAGCGCAAAATCCAGTGCTAATATTGAAATAAAACTGGCGACAAACGCCTCTGTGCAGGCCCGTCCAACGCCCTGAGCACCTTCCCTGCACGTAAAGCCCTTGTAACAGCTAATAGCTGCAATCGCTACGCCAAAGAATATACCCTTTATAACGCCGATAGATACGTCCCACAGCTCCACGCCTGCGGCGCTAAAGCTCCAATACGACCGACTGTTAATCCCAAATTGAACAACGCTTACAAAATAACCGCCGATGATACCCATCAAATCCGCATAGATAATCAGAAATGGCGTAAGCAGCAGGCATGCCAGAAGTCGTGGCGCAACCAGATATCTTAGAGGGTCTGTCCCTATACTCCTGACCGCGTCAATTTGTTCGGTAACGTTCATTGTTCCCAGCTCAGCAGTCAGAGCACCGCCGATACGCCCGGCCAACATAACCGCCGCAAGCACAGGGCCTAATTCTTTCACGACTGATATATTAATCAGAACGCCTAAGTGCTCTTCCAGTCCCATTCCCACAAGCTGGTCGTATGCCTGAACCGCCAATGTCATTCCCACAAACGCACCGGTTATCATTACGACCGGGACACTGTGAACACCGATGATATTCATTTGAGTCCATATCAACGGATACGTGCGAGGGCTCAGACAGCTCCGCAAAGATACAATCATCGACTGCCAGAAAAACCTGCCATACTGCCCTATATTGCCTACGCCATCTATTGTTTTAGCACCTATTATGCCAATCATGGTATTTTACTCCCAAACCAGGTCTCAGGACAAATCCCACAACTCATCCTTAATAGTAAATAGTCAATAGCTGATAGTCAATTGTCAATTAAAAAAAGGGCCTATACCGAATTGGTATAGGCCCCGAATTGCCTGCACTTGCGTAACCGCAGGTACAAGTGATGCTAATCCGTTTCACTATCGCCTGTCACCGCAAACGACCAATTGCCGCTTATAACTTCCGGTGCTCCCGGTTATGGAGCCGGCCGGTACAGCCGAATATCATCGATGTACATTTTACCTGAACCACCGGCTGCCGGATTCTTCTTGTTACCCAGACCAATAGCAATCGTATTGACATTGGC
>JBAQFY010000286.1:0-6136 GCA_049287505.1 Sedimentisphaerales bacterium
ACAAGAAGATTATCAGCTCGATTAAGTTAGACAGCCCTATTCACGGCTCACCGGTCGCCGCCAACGGCGTGCTGTATATTGCCACAATGAAAAAACTCTACGCTGTTAAAAAGTCGTCGGAATAGATTGTATAAATCCTGCCTGCGACGCAGAAGAAATATAGTTCGAGGAAAAATTATAAAACCCGGCAGTAACAGTTAAGGAGAAAATTATGAAACGCATAAATTCTTTTCTGCTCGCTCTCGTTACTGGATTTGTCATAACGCTCTCTTGTGATACTTCAGCGCTGGCCACAAACGGTATTGTAGAACAATGGACTCGTTTTGAGGACACGTTTCAAAGTTCGAGGGACTATAATAATCCTGTCCAGGACATTAAGGTAAAAGTAGAATTTACTTCGCCGAGCGGAAACAAAAGAACATTCCTTGCCTTTTGGGATGGAAACCGTGTATGGCGTGTACGCTTTTCGCCGGATGAGCCGGGCAAGTGGACATATCAAACATTATGCTCTGACACAAATAATACAGGACTTCACAACCAAACCGGCTCGTTTCAATGTGAAAAATACCGGGGAGTTCTTTCACTTTACCGGTACGGAGAATTGCGTCTTTCTAAAAATCGGCGATACTTCGAGCACGCTGATGGTACTCCTTTTTTCTGGCTGGCCGATACCGTCTGGTGTGGTCCGGCGCTTTCGGACCTGAATGATTGGAAGATTTTTCTCAAAGACCGTCTGTGGAAAGAATTTACCGCCATTCAGTTTGTAATGACCCAATGGCGTATGACCAAAACAGACGCAGAGGGAAATCCCACTTTTTTGGGCGAGGAAAAAGTCGCCGTCAATCCTCCATATTTCCAGCGTTTGGACAAGTACGTCGATGCGATTAACGATGCGGGGCTTGTTGCCGTACCGGTTTTGCTCTGGGCAATCCGGGGCGATGACAATCCGGGCTATTATTTGCCCGAAGACCAAAAAATTGTGTTGGCCGAATACATGATAGCCAGATACGGTGCCCATCATGTAATCTGGTTCCTCGGCGGTGACGGTGACTATAGCGGCGAAAATGCGGAAACTTGGAAAAGAATTGGGCGTGCAGTGTTCAACGAAGACCGGCATCGCCTGGCGACTATGCACGTCAGGGGAAGAAGCTGGGTCGGTAAAGAATTCCGTAATGAGCCATGGTTTAGTTTTATAGGTTATCAGAGCGGACACGGTGACGATGAAAAAACCTTCCGTTGGCTCAACCAGGGGCCGCCAAGCACGGAATGGAATAACAAACCCAATTTGCCCGTTATCAATATCGAGCCCAACTACGAAGCGCACAATGGCTACACCTATCGAAAAGTCCACAACGACCATTCTGTTCGTCGTGCCGCATATTGGAGTTTACTGGTTTCTCCCACAGCGGGAGTAACCTATGGCGGTCAGGGAATCTGGGGCTGGCATACCCAAGTGCAGGCCCCGGCTGACCATATCAGTACAGGTCTTGGCTCGCCCTGGTACATCGCGAAAGACCTTCCCGGTGCACTCAGCATGAAATATTTGCACCAGCTCTTTAAGTCAATCGAATGGTGGAGGCTGGTCCCAGCACAGGAAATTCTAATAGAACAACCGGGGAAAGAAGATGCCTCCAAATTCATCGCAGCGGCAAAATCAGAAGAAGGCGACCTGGCAGTAGCATATCTTCCTGAAGGCGGCACCGTTACCTTAAAAACCGATTCACTCAAAAATGGGGCAATTGCTCGCTGGTACCATCCCCGTACCGGAGGCTGGCTCGACGCCGGTAAGGTCGAAACATCACCACAGACTTTTAAGACCATGGACCGCAATGACTGGGTCCTGTTGATCGAAGCAAAGTAGGAGAGGGACTTTATAAGGAAAGAATAATCATGAGAAAATTTGGGATGTCAGTTTTGTTACTTCTTGCCGGTCTCATCCTTGTTTCAAACGCATCTGTTGCCCAGACGACCAAAACGCTGCCTTTCTTCAATGTAGTGGATTACGGTGCTGTAGCTGATGGGAAAACCCTATGCACCACGGCCATCCAGAAGGCCGTGGACGAATGCGCCGCTGCGGGGGGCGGAACAGTACATTTTCCCGCAGGAAAGTATCTCTCGGGCACAATCTTTCTCAAGAGCAACGTGACATTGGATATCGGTGAAGGTGCAACCCTGCTGGCGAGTACCAACTTTGAGGATTTTCCACCGTTTAAACCAAACTGGAGCATCCTATCAGATGATACGAAGCGTTCGAGTCTGATTACCGGTATCGACCTTGAAAACGTAGCCGTTACCGGCAGGGGCACTTTAAACGGCCAAGGCAAGCCGTGGTGGGAGGCGTTGCAGAAAGATAAAAACAGGAAAAAAGGCCAGGAAAAGATTCTTACCTATGGTCGTCCACGAGTGATTAACCTCTATCGCTGCCGTAACGTTCTGCTCCAGGGAGTTACGATTGTCGAATCTCCTTCCTGGACGGTCCATCAGGTTGGTTGTGATAATCTGGTGGTAGAAGGTATTTCGATTATCAATCCCGAATCCAGTCCAAACACCGATGGCGTAAATCCCGAATCCTGCCGGAATGTGCGTATCTCGAACTGCTTTATCGACACAGGCGACGACTGCATCACATTGAAATCTGGAAGCGATGAAGAGGGCAGGCTAAAGGCAAAGCCTACGGAGAATGTCACCATTACCAATTGTATAATGTACAAAGGCCACGGCGCCGTAGTCATCGGCAGCGAAATGTCAGGATGTGTCCGCAACGTTACCGCCAGCAACATCGTCTGTGTAGGAACCGACCGTGCTGTCCGTATCAAGAGTACGAGGGGCCGTGGCGGTGTTGTGGAAAACATTCGCTTTTCGAACTTTGTAGTTGAAAACGTCAGAGAGCCAATTTACATCACGACTTTTTATACAAAGACCGACCAGGAGCCCTTTTCACAGCGGACACCAATTTTTCGTGACATTGCCATAAGCCATTTTACTATCAAGAACTCACCGTGTACGGCTAAAATCTTTGGCCTGCCCGAAATGCCCATACAGGGACTGCGCATCACCGAGATAGCGGCCTCAACTGAGATAGGATTATTGTGTGACAGCGCTGTGGGTCTTGAGCTGCAAAACGTGCAGGTAAACACGAACAAAGGGCCGGCTTTCGATATCAGGAATTGTAGAAATCTTGAGCTGGATGGAATCAAAACGACGAATCCACGAGCGGATGAGCCGGTCGTCCGGATGGAAAACGTACAAGATGCCTTTATTCACGGATGCAAAGCATTTCCTGGTACAGGGAACTTTCTTGAACTCAGTGGAAAAACCACAAAAGACATTCTTTTAGTCGGAAACCAGCTTTCCGCTGCAAACAATTCCTTTGTCTTGAAAAATGGTGCTCAGAAAGAAGCTGTTGTGGAGAAATAAAAAACGCATTTTGTTACGAAAGAACCTAATTTAGAAGGGGGAACATTATGAAAAACGATGTTATTCACAAACCAAGTGTTGCTTTGGGCAGCAGTGAACTCTCACAACAGAGCAAAGAAATAAACCGTCGTCGATTTCTAAAAAAGGTCGGCTGCGCAGGTGCCGGACTTGCTCTTGCCGCTATTCACCAGCAAGCATCGGCTCAGCCGGTCAGAGAATTGCAGAAACGAGCTCTTGGGCGAACAAACCAAAAGGTCTCCATCCTCGGGCTCGGCACAGCTCCGGTGGGCGAAGGGCCTGTTGAAGTTCAGGAGGGCATTAAAATCTTTGGTGAAGCCATCGACCGCGGAATTACCTATATCGATACCGCCGGGATATACGGCAACGCCGAAGAGATACTTGGGCACCTGGTTCCGAAGCTGCGGGACAAGCTGTTTATCGTAACAAAGGTCTCGACAGATACCGCAGACAGAGCAGAGCGTTCGCTGAGCGAATCACTGCGCCGGCTCAAAATCGACCACCTCGACCTCGTACATATCCACAGCATTGGCAGCAAAAACATTGAGCGGGTCCTGGCGAAGGATGGCGTCCTCGAATACCTTTTGAAGCAGAAGGAAGCCGGCAAGATACGTTTCATTGGGATATCGGGGCATAACAGGCCGCCCAACTTCGTCCGTATGCTCCAGACCGACCAGATTGATGTGATTATGTGCGTGATAAATTATGCGGACAGAAACATTTATGATTTTGAAAGTAAGGTTTTGCCCGAGGCAAGAAAACGCAACGTCGGCTGTGTGGCGATGAAGGTCTATGCCGGCATCAAGGGCGGCTTCCCCAATCACGGAAGCGGCTATGTCGGCTGCGCTACCGAGCCGGCCTATCTGCCGCAGGCTCTCGCTTATGCGCTCGACCTCGAAGGCGTTAGTGTAGCCGTCGTTGGCCCTTACACCATCGAGCAAGCCATACGGAACGTTGATTTCGCCCTGAAATACAAGCCGCTCTCCGAAGAGCAACGCGCCACATTGTTAGAATACGGTAAGAAACTGGCGCCGAGTCTTGGACCGCGGTACGGGCCGGTAACATAAAGATAGC
Source organism: Sedimentisphaerales bacterium (assembly GCA_049287505.1). Taxonomy (GTDB): domain Bacteria; phylum Planctomycetota; class Phycisphaerae; order Sedimentisphaerales; family Anaerobacaceae; genus NIOZ-UU13. The sequence goes on from JBAQFY010000286.1 coordinate 4,510, forward strand.
TCATTATTTCCTTGAGCTAAGCTCGACTATTAAGATTTGAAACAAACAATAAAGAAATACAAGATGGCAAAAAAGAAAATTTTACTTTTGACAAGCGTTACAATATTGGTGATGTCTGTGCCGGTTTCGGCTACCGATGCTACTCTGCGAAGTAGCACTCTACGTAGCACGAGTTGGCCTCAGTGGCGCGGGCCGTTTTTTAATGGCTCAACCGACGAAAAAAACCTCCCCCGTTCCTGGAGCCAAACCGAAGGCATCGCCTGGGTCAGCCCGCTTCCCGGCCCCAGCGGCGCCACTGCTATTATCTGTAACTCCAGAGTGTTCGTCAGCTCCATGGTCGAAAGAGGCCCCGATTTTGTCGCCCTGTGCTTCGACGCTCAGAACGGCAGACAGTTATGGAAAAAACATATCGGTTCGGATTCTCGCAATTTTCGCCGCAATAATATGACCTCACCTTCTCCTGTCACCGACGGCAAACACGTATTTTTCCTGTACGGCAGCGGCGACCTTGTCGGCTTTGATTATGAAGGCAATAAGCTCTGGTCACGCAATATTGAAAAGGAATATGGTAATCTGGCCCTGCAGTTCGGATATAGTTCCAGCCCCCTCCTATATGAAGACAAACTATTTATCCTCGTGATTCGCCGCAACAAACCTTATCGACGACCCGAAGCTGATGCTCCTCTCGATTCGTTCCTGATGGCGTTTGACCCGCGAACCGGCAATACTATCTGGAAACAACAGCGGCCTACCAACGCGTTCGACGAGGGTATGGAAACCTACAGCACGCCTATACCCTTTGTTCGTAACGGACGAGCTGAAATCCTCAATACCGGCGCCGACTTCATCACCGCGCACGACCCGGATACAGGAAAAGAATTATGGCGTTTTGAATACCACACGTCCAAAGTCAGAGATTCGCGTATTATCCCTTCTCTCGTAACCGGCGAGGGCCTGATTTTCGGCACACGGCACAAACACGGCGGCGTCTTCGCCGTTCAACCCCCCAGCCTGAATAATCCTTCTGACGCTCGCATAGTATGGGAATTTGACGGCCCATCGCCCGATGCCAGCACGCCTCTTTATTATCAGAAGCGCCTGTATGTGCTGAACGGCATAAGGTATGGAAAAGTAGTAACCTGCCTTGAGCTGAAGACCGGCCATCAAATCTGGCAGGGCAAAATCGGTGGACGAGGTCCCTGGCGCGCCTCACTGACCGGCGCAGACGGCAAACTCTACTGTATCAACGAAACCGGCGAAATCGTCGTGCTCGCCGCCGGCGGCAATAAGTTCAAAATTATCTTCCAGACACAGATAGACGAAGGCCCAATCCAGTCTTCGATTTCTATCGCTGACGGCCGCCTGTTCATCCGCACCGCCCGAAATCTATACTGCATAGGTAAATAACAGCTCTTTTCATTATCAGTGTAACAGAAATAAACCAGGCGGCGGATAGAGCGAAAGTCTTGTCACAAAAAGTTGCATTACAAGTGCAAATCAAATATGATTTTAAAATCTTGTTATATATCTGATTTCAAGATAGTTTATCGTTTTTAAATCTATGAGAGGATACAATATGGATAAGCAAAAACAAATTACACGACGCGATTTTGTAAAGATAACAGCG
>JBAQFY010000287.1:0-18113 GCA_049287505.1 Sedimentisphaerales bacterium
AAGCAGGCTTATGACCGGCTGAAAGCCAAAAGAGACTATTGATTCAAGGTTGCTATTATACTGATTGTGTTAAAAATTGAGTGGATAAAAATAGGCTGAAATAAAGAGCCGCTCTTCTCATAGGCATAGCCTAAACCTATACCCAACACAAACATTGCCGGCCAATGGCTGGTATCTGCGTGTGTGGCTGCGAATAACCCGGAACTAATTAGAATTGCAATCCACGCCCCGTGTCGTTCCGTCCCGCTGCGACGCACCTGCTGCGACGCAGCGCGGCGAGTCGCGGCGAGTACGCACTCCTCGTGACCCACCCCTTGGGCAATGGGCGACCGGAAGCGAGCCCCGTTAGAGAACAGCGTCTTACTTCTAACGGGGCGAGCCTCGATGTATGAGCGTATCGTTGTTTGGAAAAGCCCTCGAAACACCATCTCCTCGAACAAAGATGCTATTACAACAGCAACGAAAAAAATCATTATTCGAAGCGGCAATTGCGGATATTCCGTAATCAGTTTGAGCTGCTGATGTTGTTGGATTTCATATTCCTGACCCCAAATGTGCTTGCCGAAGAACATCGTTAGTATTATCGCCGCCGTTATGAGAGGCCAGACTGTGAGCAAATTTACAAAAGCGGCGAAAAAATCCTTTACAATCGTTTTCACATTCAGCCCGAAACCTTTTAATCGCCGGGCGAAGTGGATTCTGGCCAGAAAGATAATCAACACTATTGCCATCAGCTCACTGATGCAGAGAATCAGATTGCCCAAAAAATTGCTTTGCCAGCCATGCAAATCACCAAACAGACTTTTAGTGATTGATGTTATCAGCGAAACGGTCCCGAAGCAGACAAACAGCGGAACGAAGGGCAGATAAACAGGCATATTATTTCGTCGGGGCACGGAATCAGCTAATGCCTTTCTGCCCAGAGATGTTTTGAGCAGCCAGCGGGCGAATAATATAAGCCCCGCCAAGCAAATAAGATGCGATACAGTTATGGTATCAGAGAATTCCATTGACTATTTTCCATTGGTTATTGACAATTGTATATTGACATACTAAAATGCCTAAAGTTAAAAGTGCCTAAAATGTTCACGGCCATCGTTTAAGGTTTTCGATGCTCGTATTGACGCTTGTTATAGAAGCACGAAACTCGTTTTTTTTAGCATTCAGCATCCAGCTTCGATACGAGTTTCGAGAACGACAGACGTACTTCTACACTTTCACTTTAGGCACTTTCGATAGTAAATAGTCAATAGTAAATAGTCAATAAATTATGGACATATTTCACATCGAAGGGCCGGTTCGGCTTTCCGGCAGTGTCAGGATAAACGGCTCAAAAAACGCCTCTCTGCCGATTATGGCTGCTACCATTTTAGCACCCGGCAAGTCGTCTCTTAAAGCGGTGCCGCTTCTTTCTGATATTTCTGTATGTGGTCAATTGCTTTGCCGGTTGGGCTGTAAGATTACGCGAGAGACGGACGGTGATTTATGTATAGACTCCACGGTAATTGATAATCCGGTGGGTGAGTATGAGATTGTCCGCAGGATGCGAGCTGGTATTTGCATACTTGGCCCATTGGTCGCCCGCTGCGGCAGAGCGGAGGTTTCAATGCCCGGTGGATGCGCGATTGGTGACAGGCCGGTCAACCTTCACCTCAGGGGTCTGCAGGAGCTTGGAGCACAAATCCATCTTAAAAACGGTTATATCGTCGCCGAAGCGCCGAATGGCTTGAGAGGAAAAGATATTTTTATGGGTGGGCCGTTCGGCTCGACCGTCCTGGGGACCGCAAATGTGCTAATGGCTGCAACGTTGGCGAAAGGTCGTACAGTTATCGAATCGGCTGCATGTGAGCCGGAAATAACGGATTTGGCAAACTGTTTGAACAAAATGGGCGCGAGGATAACAGGTATCGGCTCACCTCGTTTGATTATCGAAGGCGTAAAACAGTTGCAGCCTGTTGAGTTTGAGGTAATTCCGGACAGGATTGAGGCCGGAACCTTTATGGTCGCCGCCGCTATAACCGCAAGCGAGCTGCGGCTGCAAAACTGCCGCCTCGATGATATGATGGCCGTCGTTGACAGGTTAAGAGATATCGGCGTAACGGTTGATGCCGAAGGTGATGGTTGTGTCATTACCCGCACAGGCCCTATAAGACCTACCGATATTACCACTCAGCCGTATCCCGGTTTCCCCACCGATTTGCAGGCTCAGTTTATGGCTCTTTTGTCACTTACCGATGGCAATAGCATCATAATCGAAAAGGTCTTTCCCGACAGGTTTATGCACGTTGCAGAGTTAAACCGGATGGCTGCAAATTTGCGCAAGGAAGGGCCGGTTGTTATTGTAGCCGGCGTAAAGAAATTGATAGCTGCCCCGGTGATGGCCTCGGACCTGCGGGCATCGGCAGCGCTGGTTTTAGCCGGCCTGGCCGCTGAGGGAACTACTATCATCAGCAGGGTCTATCATATCGACCGCGGCTACGAGAAAATCGAAGAAAAACTAAATCCCCTCGGTGCAAAAATTTTGCGGGAAAGTATTTAAGTTGGGTACCGGCTCGGCTGAGCTCGCCGAAGCCTGCCTTCACAGGCGCAAGCTTTACGGGTTCGTTTGTGAACAGAATGTTAGAAAGTTCTGAAGAATGAAAAAGCCGCTCAAAGCCCTGCGGGTTATCCTGCTGGCAATTCTGATTTTAGTTCTTGTCGTTGTGGTGGCCGTTAATCTCTTCGCTGAACGTGCTGTAAGGGTGGGCATTGAGAACGCAGCGACTAAAACCTTGAATGTCGCAGTAACCGTAAGTAACGTTGACCTTTCGATTATGAGCGGAAAGCTCGCCTTGCAAAATCTTTTGATTAACAATCCGCCGGGTTACCAGCACGACAAGCTGCTCGATTTGAAAAACGCTGAAATCGAGGTTGATGTAAAGTCACTTTTAAGCGATGTTGTTAATATAAGAGAAATCAAGCTTGACGGGATGGATGTCGTTCTTGAACAGCGGGGCATTTCCGGCAACAACCTCCAGGATGTAATAAAAGCGATATCCGCCGGCCCAAAAGACAAAGGCGAACCTGAAACTCCGGGGAAAAAACTGCATATAGACAATCTTGAGATTTCCGATGTGACTGTTCAGGTAAAGCTGCTGCCCGTTCCCGGAAAGGCAGACACCGTTACGTTGAAACTTTCTCCTATCAAGATGACAAACTTAGGCGGTGACAATAAATTGGATACGGCCGCTTTGTCAGGCAAGATTTTATTAGCCATTGCAAATGGCGTGGCCAAACAGGGCGTTGGGGTCCTGCCAAAAGAGATAGTCGATTCAATAGCCTCGACTCTGGGCAAAACTATAGACCTGAGCAAGGGCATCATAGAAGGTCGAGAGGGCATTGGCCAGGAAATTATCAAAAGCACAGAAGATGTAGGCAAAGGGATTACCGAAGGTCTTAAAGGTCTGCTAAAGCCGAAAAAAGAAGAATAATCTCGTGCTGCGTAGCCCGCTACTACGCAGAGCAGCATTTTTTTAAGTGCTGAATTTGATAAGTTGCATTAAGTAAAGCGTTTTTTTTGTGGTATGCCGGTTGGTCGGTTTATATATTGCTTGATGCGGAGTGAAATTTGAATTCTTATGTTGTTTCAAAATGAAATGACGGATGATACCAAAACTCTCCCGTCTGAAACACCGTAAATTTGTTGAATCCCGCCCGTCGAAGACGGGACGGGATGAATTAAGAGGAGTTTAGCCATGCGTAAGTTTTGTCTTGTTTTGATGATTGTATTGCTGTTCTTTTCTCAGAGGGCGTTTTCGCAAAAGACGCCGACGGGTAATCCAAAGGACTTTAAGGTAAAGACTTGCCTGCATTCGGTCAGCTATTCCGGTGTCTGGCGAGGTCAAGCCAGGCTGAGTGTCGATGAGTTTTTGGACAAAGCCAAGGAGCTTGGCTTTGATGGTGTGATGTTAGTGGCTAAAAGGCCCCACGTCTCCCTTTTGGATTACGATGAGACTGCTCGAAAGGCCCTGCGACTTAAAATCGAAAATCTCGGCCTTGAGCTGGTTTGCCTGGCCGGATATACGGATTTTACGGCGGGGGTTGATAAATCAGGGATTCCCAATGTGGAAATTCAGGCCTGTTACGTCGGAGAATTGGCCAAATTGGCGCGGGATTTGGGAACCAATATGGTGCGGATATTCACCGGCTACGAGCGTCCCGATATACCTTTTGACAAACAATATGCTATGGTGGTTGAAGGATTAAAACTTGCAGGGCAGAAGGCTGCCCAGTATGGCGTTACCCTCGCCGTGCAGAATCATCACGATATCGCGGTGCACCACGATATGATGTACTGGCTTCTCAAAGAAGTCAATCTGCCGAATGTCAAAGCTGCTTTTGACGCCTGGTCTCCAACGCTGGAGGGCTTGAGCTCCGGGGAAATCAGGGCCGCCATTTTGAAGATGAAGCCGTTTATTGTTCACACCACCGCCGCCGATTATGTGCGCCTGCCTCGGTATCATTATGACAGCACCTTAACCAACTTTCAAGAGCAAGAGACTTTAATTCGGGCGGTCCCGATAGGAGAAGGCTTTATTGATTACGAAACATTCTTCAATACGCTAAGGGAAATCGGCTATCAGGGATATATCGCATACGAGATGTGTGAGGTTTTAGAGGGCGGAGGTGACATCGAGAATCTGGACAGAACGGCCAAAAAATTCCTTGAATATATGAAAAGGTTCGAGAGATAAAAAAGCAGTGAAAATGTTGCCAATTTTTTACGATTTTCGTAACACCTTGACGATGAAACACTTATGAAATAGGCATTTCCACGAATTGGCAGATAATGAGACTTCGGATTGTAGGCAGGTTGTAGCCGTCAACTCACGAAAATGGGCTGATTTTAGGGATCCCTGTCACTGTTCAACAGCTTCCGTTTGCGGCAGTTTTTCTCGCCACTCCTCAGCCTTTTTCGGTTTGCCCCGGGCTTCATAGAGTTCGATCAGGTTGTTCAATGAGATAGCGTGTGTATGGGTGGGTGTCACCCAGTTTGTTCCGGCGGCCTTCAACCGCCTGAATTAGCAGTGGTTCTGCCTTGTCGTAGTGACCGTACTCTTTGTACAACACGCCAAATACGTTCGTGGTCTCTAACGTGTCCTGATACTTTTCACCTAACTTGCGTTTCCTGCCCTCCGAAGCTGGAATAGTCGGTTTGGAAGTCTGGATAACTAACCAGAATCATCCCCTTAACTTGGTAAGTGTAAACAATTAGTGCAACCGGCCAGGAATCAGGCAAATTCCCAAATCCATACACTACCTGAATATAAGCTTGGAGGAGGGCGAATAAAACAATCGAAAAATATTAATTTTAAGCGTTCGAATCGGTTTTATTAATCCTTGACGGGCGCATTCCGACTGATTGTTCGTGCTTCTTTTTTCCTCTCGGAATTAATTCGAATTTCCGATTGCAACGTCATCGATGAAAGCCGCACCTTGCCCTACATATGCTAATCCGTATGTTATCTTTGTCGCTCCCTGTGGGACCTCGGCCAAAATATAATATTCTTGCCACTGATCCGAAGTAATCGTTTGTTGTTGGAATATATTGGGAGCATTTCTCGCATCTATCGAAAGCCATAGGTAGGCAATCCCTTCAGTGATACGAGCTGCTGCAGAAAACTGTATCTTTTCTCCCTTGAAATCGGACACTTTTATACATTGCGAGATACCACCAAAGGGCTCACCGAAAGGTCTACCCGGGACTCTCATTATCATGCAACATGTCTTGCCTTTATACGGTTGATCATGTAAACCTATGGTTTGAAATTCGAGACGTGATTGACCAGTCTGGGCTATCCAGTCTTTTGGTTTTCCATTTTGGAGTTCTTCAAAGTCAAGATTGGAGGGGGCTGGAAGTCGTTCGACAGCTCCTCGGAGAATGCCTTCTTTTACAAAGCGTGCACTCGTTGTTGATTCAATGAACAGTATGGCGTCGTAGGCCCAGGGAAGCAGGCAAGATATGGTGCCTGTTTTACGCGGTGCATTGAAATATTTGGAGACAGCTCCTTTTGGCAGGGAGCGAAGATCGATAATAGCCATATCAAGCCCCGCTTCAGCGAGAAGAGCTTCAACAGATCCCTTTGGTGCGGCTGGGCCTTGATCTGTATCGTCAGGTAAAAATCCTTCCGAATTTCGATTGCTAAGCAAGCCAAAGACCAACATGTCTTTGCCAAAGGTCCGGCGCAGGTAGTCACCCATACACCCGGAGCCGGGTGTTGCCATAACGTGAGGATTGGCTGCCCACAGAATTATCTTTGCTCCTTTTTCGTAATCCACAATCCAGCGAACATTCTCGGCCATACCTTTGTCGCGAAAATCAGTAGCTTTTGATCTATTTGACATGAGGCTCCAAAACTCAATATACTGCAAGAGGACTCTGGCGTGCTGAATAGCCAGGCTCCATTGTTTATGTTCCAGAATTTTCTGCTCAGAGGGATTTTTTTGGTCAATGACGGATTGTTTATTCTCCAAATAAGTTATCAGACATTCGATTTCTTCTTTGGCACTGTATTTTTCCTCCTTTGGGCTTTGCCTGAATTGGCCTGCAGTCCATGGATTCATTATAACCGACAGCAGCTTGTCGTAGTCGTTGGTTCCCTTTATTTTTCTCAGATAATTATAGACTGCTTTGGCCGAACCGCCAGCGACCCTGACATCAAAGCCATAGAATTTTACTTTCTTTTCATGAGTAGAATTATACTGACGCATCCACTTTATCATGGCAAGAATTTCTTCTGTATTCCATGCGGCATAAACCAATGCCCCCAGAGCTCTTTCAGGGTCGCCTTCGCCGGTAAGTAGATAATCATTTAACTCGAGAGCACCGGGGAAAGTAGCTTCTATAGCAAAGACAGTAAAATCCATTTCTGTTACCAAAAACTCAACCATCCTATGCTTGGCCCGAGAGAAACTACCGTTACAATGTGCGGCTTCTCCGAGGGCGACTATACGTGCATCTCCGATTATTGCCTTGAGAGGCTGCATGTCATTGAAGCCCGAACCTGCTTCAACGGAATTGAGATGGACGGCATTTTCTTTGAGCCACGTATGTAATTCGGCGGCCTCTTCTGTTGAGAGCTTCGGTGGCTCGGAAAGGGACGATATCAAGAATCTGACATGTTCCATACGCAAGCCCAAGAGCCACAAAAGTACTGATATTAGACCGACGAGTAAAAAGCCGGTTATGAGTAATCTTCTAATCTTCATGACTATCCTTTTCTATCCGAGTGATGGTAAACTCATAAATGCTGTTTTCTTTCGATAGCCGGCAATTTTACCTAAGTCCTTATAAATCAGCAAGGACGGAATTATCGGAAGTGACAGGTGTTTGGGATGGTTGTTCCTTCGCTCCGTACTTGCGAGGGAGGTCGCAACGTTCATTGAATCCTTGTTCTTCTCATCCTCTCCAGGGGCGTTGTCTGTTCAATTTGCCTGATAATATGTCCCTGGCGATAATTACATCCTCTCTGACCTGAAAATCAAACATTCCGGCACAGATGAAATCGGCTCCGTTTTCAAAGGCATACTTAAAGCCGTCTCTCGGATGGATGGCGCCTGCAGCCATAACCTTATAAGCTATCCAGGGCTTTTCCACCTTTTTCATAAATTCAGCGGTTTTTTCCGGTGTCTTTGACCAGATATTGTCATTCTCCGGCTGTCCATCAGCGGACCAGTAATTATGACTGTGGAGGGTTTTCATGTAGAAATCGACGTCTATTCCCGCTTCTTCGCACGCCATGGGCACTTCCACGCTGTGTCCACCAATACCTGCAAGGACGCCGTTTTGCTTGATGAATTCGACTGCCCGTGCGAGAAGGTCCACAAGGCCGTTTTCGACAAATTCGTCTGCGATACCGCCGTGCACGAAAACTCCGACAGCTCCCTTATCTATGGCCATGTTTGCCTCACCTGTCGGGTCTTCTGGAGTCATTTTGACCTGGGCGATCCACTGCAGCTTGCCGCCTCTGTCGTTCCAGTATTTGTTCATAATCCTTGTGCAGTGGTCGTCGAGCCGCAGTATCGCGGTATTGATTCCACATTCTTCGCATATCTCGAAGGTCTCCATCACTTTCTCGTCGGTGAAATACTGTCTCAGCAGGGAAGATACGTAAATCAGGTCCCTGCTGTGGGCAAATCCGCTGATAAGATTGCCGCCGGGAAACATTCTGCTGATTTTGACATTACCGATCCTGCCCATTGGCAGACCTTTAATGGAGTCTCCGGGCGCACTCGCCCCGTCCCGTCTTTGCCGCAAGGCATCCGCCGCAAGGCGTCCCTTTCGGGACTGCGGACGACGGGCGGGGCTCGCAGCCGGCTTTTTTGTTAGTGCTGCTAATAAAGCCTTCTCTTCAAAACTTAAAGCTAATGCGGCACCTGTGGATGCAGCGGCGGATTTCTTCAAAAAACTGCGGCGATTTAACTCTTCTGACATAATTTTTCTCTCTTTTTGCTTGAATCAATCAGATTGAGCACGAATCATTATATACAAATTTTTCCTTTTGTCCAGCCTGTAACCGCCGAAGTTCGGGGATTGTGCGATACAGTGTGAAATCTATATGGCCGACTTTGTTTATTCCGCAGTTGTCTTTTTGCCGTGTGCCTCAATTGCACGTTCCATCAGGCCGTACTTGTTCCCGCCGAGATAGTGCAATGTGTGAAACCTTTCCGGAATCCATTTGCCGTCAAAGAAATCTGTATCGGCTACCGCTCGGATGACCTCACAAACCAGCAAGTCGTGCGTTTGCATTTTAAATGTTTCCACTACGCGGCACTCCAAATGCGCGGCACAGTCCTCTATCAATGGTGGCTCGACCATCTTGGCGGGGGTTGGCGTCAGGCCGCTTTCTTTGAGCTTGTCCCTAAGCGACTTGTCGATGTTCCTGCCGCTTACCGTCCCAATAAAATGAGTTTGTTCGAGCAGCTCTTCGCCGGGGACGTTGATAACCAGCTCGTGATTTTGCTTTATCAGCTCGTACGAATATCTGATGTGACTTATAGCCAGCAGTATAAGGCAGGGGTCAGCGGTATTCGCCGGCGTTTGCCAGCTAAAGGTCATCACATTTGCATTTTTCATCGTGCCGGATGTTACCAGAATAACGCAGCCAGGCTCAACCAGCCATTTTGCCTTACTCAATTCTACTTCTTTTTTCATTGACGTGCTCCTTGCATATAGGAAGGATAAAAGCTGGGGAAAGTTGGGCCGGGTGGGATTCGAACCAACGCAGGCTTCCTCCAACGGGTTTACAGCCCATTATTGCAAAGACAAAAGCCATTGAAAAAGAACAAGTTACAATATCGCACAAACACTCTGTACGAATAAAAAAAGCTAATATAACCAATTTCCATTTCCTTGATTTGTGAAACCAGCTCACAGCATGCTCAACGGATGCCTGCGGTTCTTCAGCGGAAGCTCAACCAGTGCATTCAGCCGGTGTGATTCATATACCGCCAATATCATCTCCAGGGCCGCTCGCCCATCATACATGCTGCCTTTCGGCTGTGTGTTCGTTTCGATGGCCTGAATCAAGTCAAGGGCAATTAGGCGATTTCCTAAACGGTGATTAGGGTCACTAAGCGTTTCAGGCTTGTCAATCCCTGCGCTGGTGATTTGCTTCCACTTTGCCTTGCTGCGTCCGGGTTGCCAGGAGGGGTCTTCTACGAACCAGATTTCCGGCAGAGCACCGGTCGTCATAGTTAGTATTCCCTTTGTTCCAAAAATCTGCAGCCCGAAGCGTTCTGATACTCCATGTCTGGCACGTTGTGTAGAGAAATAGCCCATCGTTGTTTTGCCAAAACGATACACTGCTTGAATCTCGTCGCCGGCAAGAGGACCGATGCCTTCGGATCCATCACGCACCTCGTTTTTAGTAACAGACTTTCCATCATCCCTCACGTTTGCGAAACACCATTGCGCGTCACCAGCAAAGAAACGCATCATGTCCATGATGTGCGTGCCGAGTATCATTAAGTCTTCACCGCCACCACGGCGGTCCTCTTTGCCCCGGCCGCGCAACTCAAGTATATCCCCTAATAATCCGTTGGCTATAAGTCTTTGCACGTGCTTCAGCGCCGGACCGTAGCGGGTCTGATGGGCAATAGCCAGTTTCAAGTTTCGCTTTTCAAGGGCGGCGACCATTTCATCAGCTTATTCAAGAGTCTGGCACATAGGTTTTTCAAGAAAGACGTGGCAGCCGAACCCTGCACATGCCAGCACCATGTCGCGATGGCAGTCCAGCCAGCGAGGGGATACGCTTACGATTTGCGGGCGTTCTTCTTCCAGCATCTTGCGATAATCAGCATAGGCTCTCGGCGTTTTAAGCCGCCTGGCGGCTGCGGCACGGCCTTCGGCATCTTCATCTGCTACCGCCACGACCTCCGCCTGGTCTATGTCGTTCCACACCACGTCCAGCCCATGACCGTAGTTGCCCCGGCCGGTCCTGCCAATTACCGCAATCCGATAACTGGGGCCTTTTGCATTAGCACCGTGCGGCCGGCCCGCAGCCAATGCCGCCAGTCCAACCGCTGCGTTCTTAATGAACTCTCGCCGTCTCATTGATTTACTCCTGCCTTCTACTGTGTTCTAAAAGTTTACCTTTGCTTGACCCACGCTTCGTTAAACTGTACATATTTGATAGTTTTATTCGGGGCGCCTTTTCGGTCATTATGATGATAACTATAGACCACATGCAAGGTGCCGTCACGACCCTGGATGATAGATGGATAGGCACTGCTGGTCGCAATTTGTCTGCTGCGCGTGTCCAGTTCAAGGTGCCGTGTATATTCCCAGGTTTTCCCTTCATCGGTTGAAATCGAAACTGCCAGACTGTGCCTGCCGTTTTCCGTATCGTTATACGCCATGACCCAGTGACCGTTTCGCAGGGTAACGAGGTCGGCACCCGAACCCGGATTAGGCAATTCGGAATCCCTCACCGGACTCCACGTCAGGCCCTTGTCACCGGAAGTGCTTATGTGAAGGCGCTTAGGTGCAGGGCCGTTGTCACGCATGTAGGCGACTAATGTCCCATCGGTTTTCTTTGCGATGCTGGGCTGTATGTTTCCCGCTCCCACCAGCGGCTCACTGAACTGCCAGCTATTACCGCCGTCATCAGTTATGGCCATTAACGAGAAGCTGAACCCGTCCGAGTAAAGCGGAATGATGATTCGGTTCTCATCAACGATAACGGCTTTGTTTTTGGTCTGCCAACCCATTCGCCTGAAATACGCATAGCCGAGCTGCTGTTCTGTGTATCGGCCCTCAGCATCACGTAGCTGACCTTTCCGCATCATATTCTCGCCCCGTGCCTTGTCCAGCAAATCCGCCCCCCATTTATCTAATCTTTTGCGAGCTGTTTCTTCTGATACATGAGTGCTTTTGGAAAGATATTTTCCGTATTCTTCGATTTGTCTTTCAACAGATTTTACAAAGCGGTCGCCGGGCTGTATGCCTTGCTCGGCCGGGTCACCGGGTTTGACATATAAAACATCCTGCCAGGACCACTTTGGCGGCCCATCCAGTTTCATATAGTCTTCGCTAATCCGGTATTTGGGCAGTGAAGTCTCCCACTGGTTTGCTATCACCGTGTACCACATCAGCCACAGCCGGTCCTGAGGGTCGATGAACAGAATCGGATTGGTATCCGGAAATCCGGGGACATCTGCCATCACGAACGGCTTGCTCCACTTTTGCTCACCGGCTCGGAGCCGTGACCCCATAATCGCTACGTCATCTGCCTGGCGCTCGCCGGAACCTTGAAACCAGGCCGCCAGAAGGTCGCCATTTGGAAGCTCAACTATTGTCGAGCCGTGTACGTGCTGCCTGACAAGAGGAAATATCTCAATGGCCTGGTAAATAACCTTTTCATCATCGGCTGTATTATTCACCGGTGCGAAAGATGCGTCCGCACAACCTGCTGCAAGTAGAAAGCACAGAAACGAGACTGAAAATTGCTTGCGCGAGACTCGACTGAGCGACTCGACTGAGCCCGTCGAAGTCTTGCCGAAGTCCGAAATTCTCTCACTTTCCTTCATTTTAGTTTCCTTTCGTTAGATTTCTCATTAGAATATCTAACCGTATTCAAAAACATCCATGTTTCATTCTACCGATAAACCCGCTTAACAAATATAACACACAAAGGCGCTGTTTTGTTACTTTTTCTTGCAAAACGGGCGAAAGAAATAATCTTCTTCTGTTAGAAGCATAAGAGCGCCTGGAGCGGGGATTACATATAGCGTAGGTCGTCCGCAGTTGACCCCCCCAAAAGAGCAATGGGCCGGGTTGGATTCGAACCAACGTAGGCTTACGCCAACGGGTTTACAGCCCGTTCCCTTTAGCCGCTCGGGCACCGACCCATTTCATACTTGCGTATGCTTTGTAAATTAAAAAATAAAAATTAACAATAGTCAAGAATCAATTTTAAGCAGTTTAATCCAGTTCCATTGGGAAATAGTTTTTGGCGTTGTTGAAGCTGATATCCTCGACCATTTTTCCCAGCAGGTCCAAATCGCCCGGCAGCAGGCCTGCTTCGACATCGCTGCCGAGCATATTGCAAAGTATTCTGCGGAAATATTCATGCCTTGGATATGACAGAAAGCTTCGCGAATCCGTCAGCATACCGACGAACCGGCTCAGCAGGCCCATATTCGAAAGTACGTTCATTTGTTCTTCCATGCCGTCTTTTTGGTCAAGGAACCACCACGCCGAGCCGTATTGCATCTTGCCGGGCACTGAGCCGTCCTGAAAGTTACCGACTATTGTCGCGCACAAGGCGTTGTCTCGCGGATTGAGGTTGTAGAGAATCGTTTTGGGCAGTTTGTTGTCCATATCCAGCCGGTCGAGGAATTTTGAGAGCGGTCTTGCAATTTCGAAATCTCCTATCGAATCGCATCCGATATCCGGACCTATGGCTTTGAACATCCGCGTACTGTTATTTCTTAGCGCCCCTAAGTGGAGCTGCTGAACCCAGCCCGATTCGTAGTCCATCAGAGCGAATTCAACCATCATCGCTGATTTGAATTTGAGGCGCTGTGACAAATCCAAATCTTTGCCTGTCCTTATCATCCTGTCAAAAATCTTTTCGATTTCTTTTTCGGTATAATCCTCGGCGTAAGCGGTTTCTAACCCGTGGTCGGAGAGCCGACAGCCGTTTTCGTGGAAATAATCGTGGCGTTTACGGAGCGCTTCGATATATAGGTGGAAATTGGCTATTTCCATATCGCAGATTGCTTCGAGCTTGTCGATAAATACGTTCAGGGCTGTAATGTCCTCGACAGCCATTGCCTTGTCCGGCCGAAAGGCGGTGTGAACTTTGATTTCAAAGCCGTCGGCTCGAATTTTTTTATGATGTTCTAATGAATCGAGCGGCCCTTCGGTCGTGCAGACTAACTTGACATTGGCTTTGCGCATTATGTTGCGGACGCTAAATTCCGGCGTCCTTAACATCTCGCTGCAGGTCTCGTAAATTTCCTTTGCGGTCTCGGGACCTAATAGTTTGTCTTTTACACCGAAGGGATTTTTCAATTCCAGAGCCGTCCAGTGATAGAGCGGATTTCGGATACAGTATGGAACGGTTTGTGCCCATTTCTCGAATTTTTCATAATCACCTGCATTGCCGGTGATATATTTTTCTGCTATCCCGTTGGTCCTCATTGCCCGCCATTTGTAATGGTCCCCGTAGAGCCAGGCCTGCGTAAGGTTCTCGAAACGATGGTCGGCGGCAATCTGGTCGGCCGGCAGGTGACAGTGATAGTCGTAAATGGGCATCTTCTTTGCGTGCTCGTGGTAGAGAATCTTGGCGGTTTCGCTTTGCAACAAAAAGTCTTCTGACATAAATTCAGCCATTTTTTGTCCTTGCAATTGCTCTATTTTGTTCCTGATTACTTATCCTGGTTTGACGAGGGTGGCACCCTCAAACCCAGGCTTGAGTTCGTCGAAGGCTTGTTTGGGGGCGTTCGCAACGGGAAAGTCTGTGTCCTCTGAGAATTCAACAGTTTCATCTGTTTTACAAATATCAATTATGTCTGGTCGCTCTGGTCTGGTGGTTTACGCTCTGGTTTTTTGAACTGGGCCATTTTTTGTGCCCAGTCGGCGATTTCGCTCTTGGTCTTCTTAAGACGTTTTGATTCTTGTTTTGGCTGTTGTTTTTCTTCCTCACAGACTTTACGTATCCAATATGCGTATGCCACCCATCCGATTATCAGGGCCGGTACGGCGATTAGCATAAAGATTTTATACATAGTATATCTCCTTTATATTAACCGATTATCCCCATAATTCTGACCGATTTGGCATTATGTCAAATAATACCCGAATTGCCCGCCAAGGTCAACATATAGCGTTTAGATAATCGTGAATTGAGCTGCAAAAATAACTCTTGAAAGTGTGCCCGGAACAGGTTCTGATTTGGAGAACAAGTCGAAGTTGCGGTTTTTCCAACTCGGCCGGTCCGGTTCGTGTAAAAGAATTCGCTGGTGGTAATCCTGGGGCATTTCGAGAGCTGCGAAGGTTAAGTGCTCAAAATCTTTTTCAGGCCTTTGACAAGGCGGCCGATGCCCTCGGCAGCAGTCTTTTTTTGAAGTGATCCATAGGCAACCCGCAGGTAGCATTTATCATCCATCCTGAAGGTCATCCCTGGGATAACAGCTACTTTGTGCTCCTCAATCAACCGTTTTACAAGTTTCATTGGGTCCAGGTCTTTGTGCACCCGCAGCAGAAAATAGAACGCTCCGTCGGCACGTGGGACGGTTACTAAATTTTTGATGCTGTTCAATTCATTCAGGAAAATCTCGCGGATTTCGATGGTCATACGCAACTTTTGTCGGCAGTATGCCGCCCCTGCCCGCATTGCTCCGACCGCGGCCCACTGCGAGATTACCGGCGGACAAATCAAAATCGTGTCCTGAATCTTCCTGATGGGCATATATAGATGCTCCGGTATGACCATCCAGCCAATGCGCCAGCTTGCAAAGCCATAGGCCTTGGATAAGGAAAACAGTGAGATAGTATGTTCGGCGCTACCGGCAATCGAGCCGGGCGAAAAGTGCCTGACGCCGTTGTAAGTAAAATATTCGTATGCTTCATCGCTGATGTGGTATATGCCGTTGCGCCGGCAAAGCTCATTGACCTGCCTAAGGTCGGTTTCGCGATACACCGCCCCGGTCGGATTGTTCGGCGAGATGGTGACAACGGCGCGCGTTCTCTCGGTAATCGCGGCGGCAATTGCATCCGGCTGCAATTGGTAATCGTCATCAGTCGGCACACAGACGGCCTTACAGTCGGCGATAACGACGGCCATTTCGTGATTGAAGTAGTAGGGCAGCTGGAGAATAACCTCATCGCCGGGGTCGGTAATGGCAAGAACTGCATTGACAAAGCCCATATTAGCACCGGCGGTTACGACAATTTGGCTGCCCTCTATGGAAATATTATTTTCTGTTGTAAGTTTTGTTTGAATCGCCTCGATTAGTTCGGGGATGCCCTGGACGAGTCTGTACTTGTGGTTTTCCGCATCGGCCAGAAATGTTTCGATAGCCCCGATAGCTTCCGGCGGCGGGCCATAATAGGCGACACCCTGACCGAGCGAAATTGTACCGGGATTAGCACGTATCAGCTCGCCGACCATAGGGATAATCGGCGACTGAACAGACTGCATCCGCAAACTGTTGTACATCAATGGCTGAGCCATCAATTATTGTCCCCACAATCAAACGGTGTAAGTAGAAGCTGCAGTTTCTCCGCCTCGGCCGGTCCAGTTCGTGTGGAAGAATTCGCCTCGCGGTTTATCAACACGTTCGTAAGTATGGGCGCCGAAATAATCGCGCTGGGCTTGTAACAGATTGGCCGGCAGGCGCTCATGGCGATAACCATCATAGAAGGCCAGAGCCGAGCTCGTAGCCGGCATCGGAATACCCATCTCGACAGCCGAGGTAACGACGCGTCGCCAGGCGGGCTGCGTTTTTTCGACGGCATCCTTAAAGAACGGGTCCAGAAGCAAATTGGTCAAGTCCGGTTTTTTGTCGAAGGCTTCCTTGATTTTACCCAAGAAGACCGAGCGGATTATGCAGCCGCCCCGCCACATCAGGGCGATACCTCCGTAGTTTAAGTTCCAGTTATGCTCTATGGCAGCGGCGCGCATAAGTTGATAGCCCTGGGTATAGCTGACGATTTTCACCGCGTAAAGGGCCTGACGCAAATCGTTGATGAAGGCCTTTTTATCGCCGTTGAACTTCGGCTTAGGGCCGGACAGGACTTTGGATGCTGCAACGCGCTCTTTCTTCAGGGCCGATAGGCAGCGAGCAAAGACCGCTTCGCCGATAAGTGTTAAAGGCTGGCCGAGGTTCAGCGCCTCGATGGCCGTCCATTTGCCGGTCCCCTTCTGGCCGGCTGTGTCGAGAATAAGGTCGATAACCGCATTGCCGTCCTCGTCTTTGTAGCCAAGGATGTCCCGCGTGATTTCTATAAGGTACGAGTTAAGCTCGCCCTTGTTCCATTCGGCTAAACAATCGTGCATTTCCTCGTTGGTCATTCCAAGGCCTTCGCCCATCATCTGGTAGGTCTCACATATCATTTGCATATCGCCGTATTCGATACCGTTGTGTACCATTTTTACGAAGTGTCCGGCCCCGTTCTCGCCCACCCAGTCACAGCAAGGCTCACCGTCGTCTGTCCTTGCGCAAATAGCCTGGAATATAGGCTTGACGTGCTCCCAGGCCGGCGGTGAGCCGCCCGGCATAATCGACGGGCCTCGCAGCGCCCCTTCTTCGCCGCCTGAAACGCCCGTGCCGATATAGAGTTTGCCCTTGCTCTCGACGTACGCGGTGCGCCGCATAGTGTCGGGGAAATGCGAATTGCCGCCGTCGATGATGATGTCACCGTCTTCCAGATGAGGCAGCAGCTTTTCGATAAATGCATCCACCGCCTCACCGGCCTTGACCATCAGCATAATCTTGCGGGGCGTCTTCAAGTTCTCGACAAACTCTTCGATAGAATGACAGCCGATGATATTCTTGCCTTTGGCTCTACCGTTGATAAAGTCATCTACCTTCGATACGGTACGATTGAAGCAGGCCACTGTAAAGCCCTTGCTTTCCATATTAAGGATGAGGTTTTCACCCATTACTGCCAGACCTATAAGGCCGATATCTGCTTTTGCCATTTCTTATATGCTCCTTTCAGTTTTTCTGATAAGTTTCAATTTTTACATGCATATTAGTACTACTTTTGCATAAATGTCTTGTATATAGGCTGTAAGATAATTATGCAATTTTTGACAGTTATTGCAACCTTATTAGTAAATTTGCATAGGATGTTTAAAAACTACAGATTTGATTTGACAATGAACCCAATTTTTGTTATTTAACCCATTTGATTCTAATATACAAAGTGAACCGTGCTTGTAATCTGGAGAATGTTATGGGGAACCGTTCATACAAGATATACTGTGCTGGTCCTCTTTTTAATCCCAAAGAACGTGAAGAGATGCAAGAAATTGCCACTTTTCTTGAAAAGGAAGGATACAAAGTTTTTTTACCTCATAGAGACGGCCTTGAGTTTGCTTTACTTTTCCCAAGTTTACTCGAAAAGGGTGTGGTGCCACAGAAAGCAAAAGATATTCTCAACAAGGCAATATTCTCACTAGACGTTTTTCAGATAAACGACAGTGATGGGTTAATTTTGAATTTGAATGGTCGTGTTCCTGATGAAGGGGCAATGGTCGAAGCTGGAATTGCATGGGCATGTAACAAGGTGATTGTTACTTTCAAATGTGACAGCAGGTCTTTAATTGAGGGAATTTGTAACCCAATGATCTTAGGACTTTCGGACTTTTCTCTTGTCACAAAGTACGAAGATATTCCGCAGGCTTTCCATACCGAATTCTCAAAAGTAGATGAAAATTTAACTTTATCTCGTCCCCCTTATTTTGATTCCACCGCTAAGGATGGGAAAAAAATCAGTGAATTCTTGGCCTTACGCAAGCCAGGTGGGGATATTACAGATTTACTCATCAAACTTTTCAGGGAGAGGACATGTCAGATTTCAAAAGGTCTGAAAAAGAGTTATTCCCCAGCAGGTATGC
>JBAQFY010000288.1:0-42711 GCA_049287505.1 Sedimentisphaerales bacterium
CGACCGCCACAGAAACCGCGGATTGCTCTGGCGCCCGCTGCCTTGACGCTGCGGACGCCTGCCTCAAAGCGCTCCAGGTCCACCTTGCCACCCAGCCATGCCGAATCTTCTATGAACAAATCATTGTCTTCTACGTAGGCGCGCAGCTCTTTGGCATACGCTTCGTCGCGCCTTCCGATGACGCACTGGAGGCCGCCGGCCCCGATTGAATGGCAGTACTTGAGGAAGGTTAGAGGGTCATGCGTTACTTTGGGTGTGTATCCGGCTTGTTCTGCGCGGCTGCGAATGTTATAGGAGAAATCATCAATGCCCAGTCTTGTATTCTCAGATATTGCATATTCGGTTGCCCATGCCGGGACTCTCAGCGTCGATGCAGCTATGCAACCTCCTATTGAAAAAAGCACTTCCCTTCTATTCATCATTATTTTCCTTAATTTTAGTATGCTTAGCGAGATAACCTCTGCTGCGTGACAATGATTTCCAATCCAGTAACTTTCGGGACTTGGCGTCATTCACCTCTCGATTTATAAACTCAATGAAACGTTTACCAAAAAACCACATAGATTATCATGAAACACAAGACGACAAGTGTAAACCAGAATCCAATTCTTTTCCACCACGGGTACCCCAGCGACAATTCCTCTTTCGTAGGACCAAGCATGCTGAGGTGCCACAGTGTTGACTCGATTTCCGCCTCAGCCGGTGCTGATGTAAAACGGCTGATAAGAGCAATTACACCTAAAGAACATACAAAAATAATGGCCGATAAGTTGAAAATATTGAATGAAGCCAGCAAACCTGTCAATTCTCTCAGAAAAACTATCAACAGCATGGGAATGGCCAAAAATAATGTGGTAATGGCAGCTACTCTGGTAGTTCGCTTCCAGAAGATGGCCATCACAAAAACAGCCATCACCGGTGCCAGCATTAAGGCCCAGCAATCCTGCGCATAGGAAAAGATGGAGCCGAATCTCCCGACCATAGGCGACCACACAGCACCAAAAAAAAGCAGACCGATTCCTGATATTTGTGCAAATTTAACAAGCTGTTCATCCGAGGCTTTTTTTCTTATCAATCCTTTGTAAATATCCAGTGTCAACAGAGATGATGTTGAATTGATTAGAGAGTCGATGGTTGACATGATCGCGCCAATCAGCACCGCGAACATAAAGCCCCGCAAGCCAACAGGGATGAGTGTTTTGATTAGATAGGGATATGCATCATCCGGATGCGCCAGATTGGGATTCATCGCATAGGCAATCATCCCCGGCCAAGTGACGCTCAGGCCCAGGGGGATGGCCAGAAACGCGGCCAGAATCACACCCATTTTGCCGTGCCATACATTTTTTGCTGCAAGACACCGCTGTGTCATAAACTGGTTGGTCGAGTAGTAATACCCGCTCAACACAAAAGCCACGGCAATCATCCCTGTCCACGGCAACTCCGGATGTTCGGCCGGTAAGATTAAGTGAGCACGCTCACCTGTACCGACAATGGCTGAAAATCCGCCTTCGACCGCAAACAAACCAAGAATAAATACCAGAAGACCACCCACAATCAACACCACGCCGTTAAACAAGTCCACCCAGGCAACGGCAGACAGTCCGCCAAAAATGGTGTACGATCCGGCAGCAATTACCAGAATCAAGATGGCCAGATAGAGATTCAATCCAAAAACTTTGTTGATTGCAAAGCCTCCGGAATAAAGCACCAGAGGAAGATTTATCACCAAATACTGGACCATACAGACAAGGGCAAATGTGGAGCCCGCAATGCGACCGAAACGGCGGGTTAGATATTCGGGAATGGTAAAAATTCTGTTTTTCAAATACACAGGTAAAAAGAAAAAAAGCAGAAGCCCCTGTGCCGGCCATACAAGCCATTCCCAGTTTGCAACTGCCATGCCGTATTTGTAACCCCAGCCAACCTCACCGATAAACTGCTCGGAACTGATACTGGAAGCAATCAGGGAAAATCCTATCACAAACCATGGCAATCCTCGGCCCGCTAAAAAAAAATCCGATGTGCTTTCCTTACCTTTTCGCCCTGAAATAAAGCCGATTGCAATCACGGTGACTAAGTAAACAACGAAAACCCCGGTTTCAAAAACCGTTAATTTCATGGAAGCCATACAAATCCCCTAAACTCGAGAGCAGAACTCTGGTCGTTCATTTTACCCAAATCGAATCTTCAAGACGGATGTCGTCGGAGGAAGCTCCGAATTTCACTTTGAATTCCCCGGGTTCAACTACTCGCTCCAGATAGCGGTTGTACAGGGCCAGTTGTTCGGGACCGATGGTGAAAGTTACTTCTTTTTTTTCTCCGGGATTGAGCCGGATTTTCTCAAACCCCCGCAGCTCCATATCGGAGGTGGAAACCGTTGCAATGACATCCTGAATGTAGAGCTGTACAACTTCCTGGCCGGCGCGTTTCCCTGTATTCTGAATGTCAACACTTACCTGAATTGTTCCTCCAACACCTGAGACGGTTTTGTCAAAACGAAGGTTGCTGTATTCGAACGTGGTGTAACTTAATCCATGGCCAAAGGGATAAAGCGGCTTGTAATCCATGTCCGCATAGGGTTTGCCCCATCCCTTTTCAAGCCAGTACCGTTTGGATTTCTTTGCATTATAATAGACAGGCAATTGTCCGGAGTGCCGCGGAATGGTCACTGTGAGCTTGCCTGAGGGATTCACATCCCCGAACAGAATTTCAGCAATGGCCTGGCCGCCTTTTTCACCCGACACCCAGGATTCAATTATTGCAGGAATGTTGTCTGCGACCCATCTCGTGGAAAGGGGACGTCCATTAACAAGAATCACAATCGTCGGAGTTCCCGTTGCCGCAACCGCCTTGACAAGTTCCTGCTGCATGCCGGTCAGGTCAAGGTTGGCCACATCAAATCCCTCACCGCTGGTGGCAACGCGGACGCCTTTATCGTTGTGCTGCCGCCATTCATTTTCACCGACAGCAACAACCGCATATTCCGCATCTTGAGCTGCTCGTTTTGCTTTTTCAATTTCATCCCCCTTGTCACCTACGACGTCGCAGCCTTTGACATAAGTTACCTTTGTTCCTTTAGGAACGATTGCCCTGATACCATCCAGAATGGTCGTAATCTCCTGCGAAACTTTCAGCGCCGTATAATCACCAAGCTGATTTCTCGCATGGTCTGCATTCGGCCCAATTACGGCGATGGATTTAAGGTCTTTCTTAAGGGGCAGCAGATTGCCCTCGTTTTTCAGAAGCACCACTCCCTCCCGCGCTGCCTTTAGGGCCAGTGCCTGGTGATCCGGATTGTGGACAATTGTCGCAGCACGTTTCGGGTCAACGTATGGATTCTCAAACAATCCCAGCCGCATTTTCATCTTCAGAACGCGGCGGACTGAGCGGTCAATGATGGCCATTGAAACCTTTCCTTCTTTCACACTCCGGATCATATCCCCCATATATCCGGATTCATAGGAAATCCCCACATCCACACCCGCTGCTAAAGCGAGCTGTCCGGCTTCTTTTTGTGTAGGCGCCAGGCCCTCATACACAAGCGTCCCAATCCCGCCCCCTTCGGAAAGAACAATCCCTTCAAATCCGAACTCTTCCCGTAAAATACCCGTCAAGATCTCTTTTGAGGCATGAGCCGGAATGCCGTCAATGGCCGGATAAGTGGCCATCACCCCCAGGGCACCGCATTTTTTGACTCCCGCCTCCCAGGGAGGTAGAAACACTTCTCGCAGTTTACGTTTGGAAATTTCCATCGCACCCCGCTCCAGACCGCTCACCGGCTCGCTCTGACCGGGGTAATGGCACAATCCGGCAACCGTTTTGTCCGGCGCGCGGAGTTCATCTCCCTGAACGGACCGAACAATTACCTCCGCAATTCGCGCACATTGGAATGCATCTTCACTTTGCGCCTCCTGATTTCGCCCCAAACGGGGGTCCCGGATCGGTTCCACCACAAGCGTAAATATTTGATGAATCCCTATGGCCCGGGCTTCCTCTGCTGTTGCGGCGTATATTTCGGACAGAAGTTCGAGATTCCACGTGCTGCCCAGTGCCGGCCCTTCCGGAAAAATGGTTCCACCCGTACACATCAGTCCGTGCGTGCCTTCTTCGGTTTGCAGAAGGGGGATGCCCAGCCGGGTCTTTTTAATAGCGATCTCCTGGAGCTCGTTCAGGAACTTTGCCTGCTGCTCCGGGCCTTTGAAAAGGATAGTGTTGGGTAATGTGAAGAATCCGCCACCGGGCCCGAGATAATCAAGATAGGTTCCTTCTGCGAATGCTTTGACTGCCGCCATTTTTTCTTCAACCGTTTTTCCCAATCCTTCCACATATACACAGGGCATATTCAGCTGTCCCACCTTCTCTTCCAGTGTCATACGGGAAAGAAGGTCTTCCACCCGCACATCCATGGGCTGTTCCGGATCGAGATATGCCGGTCCTTTTGATTTTCCGTAACCTGTTCCTATCAAAATCAAACCCACTATGAACACACGCATCCAAATTCTTTTATTCCGTTTCAATTTTCAACTCCTTGTCTCAAAGGTTCCAATGTATCGTTTAATTATCGACCAAACAGACCCAGGTGGCTCCCACCTGCAATCATCAAATGCGAAATCGCCTTGACTTCTGCCGTCAAGGACACCATTAAAAACAATCTTAACAAACTCCTCTTTTTCGCCATATATAATAAGGACTTGAAAGTTCTTTTTCACCCTCTTTTTTTTATTAAATTTGATGATAAAACTATCACACCTACGAGGGCCTATGGCTCTTCCGTCAGGCAGGATCGGCGTTATTCTCTAATACCAATTCAAGATATTAATTGCTGATAACGCTTGATGTGATCTTACTTGCGAGCCTGAGACTGTCGGGTCTTTATGCCGTTTCCCCTGGATGGAATCGGCAATCTATAACTGAAATTGGTATAACTGCTCTTTAACCAGCGGTCGATTGCCGCCGCTGCCTCCCGCCCGCTCTTAATCGCGCTTGCAACCAATGAAGCGCCGTTAACCGCGTCTCCCGCGGCGAATACCCACGGCTCGCTTGTCCGGCAGTTATCCACAACTACATTGCCCCGTTCATCACGTTGCAAACCCAGGTCTTTTATTAGACCCTCATAGACCACATGGAGAAATCCCAGCGCCAGAAGCACAAGGTCTGCCTTCAGGACAAAGTCGGTGCCCGGCAGCTCCTTTATTTTCCATCCGTTCGCTTCTTTAATCCATTCCACCCTGCATCCGTGCACTTCGCCGACGCGGGTCTCATAACCGGCGAACTTCTTCGTCATCACGCCCCACCATCGCTCGCAACCCTCTTCGTGGGAGGAAGACGTCCGCATAATCCGGGGCCACATCGGCCAGGGGGTGTCCTGCGGCCGGGTCTGGGGCGGCTCAAGCAGAATCTCTATCTGATATATATGCCTGGCTCCCTGCCGACGGGCAGTACCTACGCAATCGCTACCGGTGTCGCCTCCGCCTATTACAACCACAACCTTATTGTTCGCTGTAACGACTTCGGGCTCGCCCCGCCCCTCCGAGGGGCGGGGCTCGTCAACGGATTCGCAAGCTCTCAGTTTGTTCTGTGCAGTCAGAAACTCCATCGCAAATAAGATATTTTCGTAGCCCCTGCCCGGCACATTAAGGTCTCTTGGCTGACCGGCCCCCATTGTCAGACAGATACAGTCAAACATCTTCCGCAGGTACCGAACAGAGATGTCTTCCCCCACATTCACTCCGGTTTGAAACTCCACACCTTCAGCGGCAAGCTGCTTTAGCCTCCGGTCGATAATGTGTTTTTCAAGCTTAAAGTCGGGAATACCATATCGCAGCAGGCCGCCGATTCGCTCATCTTTTTCAAAAACGACTACATCGTGTCCTGCTCGTGCCATCTGCTGGGCAGCAGCTAATCCGGCGGGTCCCGAGCCTATGACCGCGACGCGTTTGTTTGTCTTGTGCTCCGCAGCCCTTGGTTTTATCCAGCCCTCGGCAAAACCCCGCTCAACGATTTGACACTCAATCTGCCTTATTGTAACAGGCTCATCATTGATACTGAGGGTACACGCAGCCTCACAGGGAGCGGGACATACGCGGCCTGTGATTTCCGGGAAATTGTTCGCCGAATGAAGCTGGTCGCACGCATCCTGCCAACGGTTTGTGTATATAAGCTCGTTGACATCAGGTATGCAGCTCTCAAGAAGACAGCCGACACCGTGGCAAAACGGTATTCCGCAATCCATACACCGCGCAGCCTGCTGGTAAATCGCATCAGGAGTAAGAGGCAGCTCAAATTCTGCGAAGTCGCGGACCCGTTCATCTACCGGTCGGTAGGACGCTTTCGCGCGTTCATACTTTAGGAAGCCTTTAACTTGTCCCATAAAACACCTCCTCGGTTGCAGGTGTTGTTTCAGTGTCCCGCTGTTCGGCTGCACGCATCTTCTCCAGAGCCTTGCGATAGTCTATCGGGACAACTTTAACGAACCTGCCGACCATATCGGGCCAGGCGTTCAGGATGCTTTTGGCACGTTCGCTGCCGGTCCACTTTAGGTGCTGCCGGATTAGGTCTCGAAGCAGCTCCACATCCGTTTGTTGCCAGACACTTTCCAGCTCAACCATGTCAAGATTGCAAAGAGTGTCGAACAGCTGCATCTCGTCGAGAACATAAGCAATCCCTCCGCTCATACCGGCCGCAAAATTACGGCCTGTCTTACCGAGTACGACAACCGTCCCTCTTGTCATGTATTCGCAGCCGTGGTCGCCGACCCCCTCGACTACCGCCGTTGCGCCGCTGTTGCGGACGCAGAAGCGCTCACCGGCCATTCCATTGATGAAAACTTCCCCTTCCGTTGCCCCATATAGCACTGTGTTGCCCACTATAACATTCTCGTGGGCCATGAACGGTGAGGCTTCAGGTATGATGACAACAATTCGACCGCCGGAAAGCCCCTTGCCAAGGTAATCATTGCTGTCTCCTATAAGCCGCAGCGTAACGCCTGGTGCCAAAAATGCACCGAAGCTTTGTCCGGCTGAGCCACGAAGAACAATCTCCAGCGTACCCTCGGGCAGCCCTTCCGGCCCACACTTATTGAGTATGCGATTGCTCAGAATTGTGCCCACCGTTCGATTGACATTGTGAATTGGCATCTCAATCACGGTTCTCTCTTTGTTCTCGATAGCCGCGTTGGCCTTTTTGAGAATCTGCCAATCAAGGTGGTCTTCGAGCTTGTTTGGCTGATTATTGATTTGCCGCACTGCCATACGGGCGGTAACGTCCGGCTGGTAGAATATGGCCGAGAAGTCCAGCCCTTTTGCCTTCCAGTGGTCGATGCCGCTCCGCACTCCACAGGATGCCTTCCGGCACTGCAATCGGTCAATTCTCCCAACCATATCCTCGAATTTCCGCAAACCAAGCTCAGCCATAATCTGTCGCACTTCTTCTGCCACAAAGTACATGAACCGCTCGATATACTCGGGTTTTCCCGCAAATCGCTTCCGAAGCAGCGGGTCCTGGGTGCCAATTCCAAATGGGCAGGCCCCTTCATGGCACTTACGCAAAAGCGTGCAGCCTATGGCTACGAGCGCAGCCGTGCCAAAGCCAAAACGCTCAGCACCCAGCAGCGCAGCTATTGCGACGTCTCTGCCGGTTTTCATCTGGCCGTCAACCTGAACTTTGATGCGGTCCCGCAGGCCGTTCATCATAAGCACCTGTTGTGTTTCGGCCAAGCCCAGCTCCCAGGGACAGCCGGCATGTTTAATCGAAGAAAGCGGGCTGGCACCGGTTCCACCATCATGGCCGCTGATAAGAACCTCATCGGCATTGCCCTTGGCAACTCCGGCCGCAATCGTGCCAACACCCACCTCGGCCACGAGCTTGACCGACACCTTGACCCCCGGATTGCTGCACTTGAGGTCGTAGATTAGCTGTGCCAAATCCTCAATCGAATATATATCATGATGGGGTGGCGGTGATATAAGGGTCACTCCGGGTGTCGAGTATCGAAGCCCGGCTATTTCCCCGGTTACTTTGTGTCCCGGCAGCTGGCCTCCTTCACCGGGCTTTGCCCCCTGCGCTATCTTTATCTGCAGCTCCTTAGCGTGAGCAAGGTAGTTTATTGTCACGCCGAATCTACCGCTGGCCACCTGCTTGATTGCACAATTTTTCTCCGCAGTCCGCAGGACGCCTTGCGGCGGACGTCTTACGGCAGAGTTCCCGTTCACTTCAGGTACATATCGTGATGGATCTTCGCCGCCTTCTCCGGTATTGCTCATTGCTCCCAAACGATTCATTGCAATTGCAACGCACTCGTGCGCCTCTTTACTAATCGAGCCGTGGCTCATGGCACCCGTACAAAACCTCTTGACTATGCTGCTTGCAGGCTCGACCTCGTTAACGTCCACCGGCTGCCCGGAGACGAATTCGAACAGCCCACGGAGCGTACACAACTTTTGCGACTGGTCGTTGACCGCCCTGGCGTAATCAGCGTAAGCCTGTTCGTCGCCATTTTGGACTGCGTGCTGCAATCGTGACACCGTGGTCGGATTCCAAAGGTGCTGCTCGCCTCCATGCCTGAAATGATATTCGCCGCCAAAATCAAGCTCTCCGCAGGATGCCTTGCGGCAAAGCGCCCCGGCGGGGCGCTGCTGCCCGCTGCGACACATCGCGGCGAGAGGGACCCCGCCTCGCCTGTCTCGGCTTGGCCGAGCCAAGACGGGCGGGAACCCAAAAGCAGATTTGTGGCGCTCAATAGCTTCTTGCGCTACTTCTTCGAGCCCTATCCCGCCGATTCGCGAGCTTGTGCCGGCAAAATACTTGTCTATGAAGTCTCGATTTAGTCCTATCGCTTCAAACAGTTGTGCCCCCGTGTAGCTGCGAAGGGTTGAAATGCCCATCTTACTCATCGTTTTTAAGATGCCCTTCTTCAGCGCGGCAATATAATTATCCGCTATTTGGCTTGGTTCCATTGTTTCAGGCAGCTCTCCGGAGCCGTGCAGCTCGTCAAGAGCCTCAAACGCCAAGTAAGGATTTATCGCATTAGCACCGTAGCCACACAACAGGCAAAAGTGCATAACCTCTCTCGGCTCGCCGCTCTCAACAATCAGGCCAACCTCCCCTCGAAGACCACGATTTAGCAGCCCGTGGTGAACGGCAGCCGTTGCCAGCAGAATTGGAATAGGCGCGCTGTTTTCGTTAATATCGCAATCACTTAAGATAATCAAAGAAGCCCCTTCCTTGATAGCTTTCTCCGACATATCGACAAGTGAATCCACTGCTCGGCGAAGAGCATCGGCACAGTCAGGTGTATCGGTATCAAAGACGGCTGAGACGGTAGCAACCTTAAAATCGTCCCGGCCCGTCTGGCCGCCGGCACGGCTCACTGCTCGCCCCGCCCGTCGATGACGGGACGGGGCTCGCAGCCGCTCAACATCTTCATTAGTCAGAACCGGATGGGGCAGCTTGAGCTGTCTGCAGTGCCCTGGCGTCTCCTCAAGCAGATTCCGCCGTTTGCCTGTGAACATCATCAGGCTCATTACCAGTCCTTCGCGAAGCGGGTCAATCGCCGGATTAGTAACCTGGGCAAACAACTGCTTGAAATAGTCAAACAAAAGCCTGGGCTTGTCCGACAGAACCGCAAGTGGTGTGTCGTTACCCATCGAACCGACCGGTTCCTGGCCATTTACAGCCATTGGCGCCAGAACCATCTTGAGCTCTTCACGGTTGTACCCGAATGCCCTCATTCTTTGAAATATGGTCGCTGGGTTACTTCTTACAAGCGTGGGTGTGTCGAAAAGACCACGAAGCTCTATTCTGTTTTCATCCAGCCACCTGCGGTAGGGCTTCCGGCGGGCAATCTTGCTTTTCGTTTCGTTGTCAGAGATTATTCTGCCTTCAACCGTATCTACCAGAAACATGTGTCCCGGCCGCAAACGACCTTTCTGGCGGATATTTTCCGGGGCAAACTCCACAACGCCCGTCTCACTGGCCAGGACTGCCAGACCGTCCTTTGTAACCACGTAACGGCAAGGTCTCAGGCCGTTGCGGTCGAGCGTCCCCCCGATAAGCCGACCATCGGTAAATACAATCGCTGCAGGGCCGTCCCAAGGCTCCATTATCGCCGAATGATACTCATAGAACGCACGTTTATCAGTGCTGATGTGATACTTCGTACCAAAGGCTTCAGGTATCATCATCATCATGGAGTGCGGGATACTCCGGCCAGCGTGTACTAACAGCTCAAGCACACTATCAAAACACGCGGAGTCACTCATTTCGGGCGTCAGGACCGGGAGCAGGTCGTCCATATCGTCGCCGAAGATTTCGTTTGCCATTATCGGCTCGCGCGCCTGCATCCAATTGCGATTGCCGCTGAGGGTGTTGATTTCACCGTTGTGGGCTATGCAGCGGAATGGCTGGGCAAGACGCCAGTTTGGAAACGTATTTGTGCTGTAACGCTGGTGCACAATGGCAAGAGCCGACTTTAATAGTTTATTGGCAAGGTCAGGGTAGTAGGCAAACAGCTGCCAGGCCATAAACATTCCCTTGTAGCAGATTGTTCTGCACGAGAGACTGCTTATATAGAAGTCCTGTGCCGCTTCGCCGAAATTCTCTCTGACGAGCCGTTCAGAGCGTTTGCGTGCCAAATAAAGACGCCGTTCAAGTTCCCTGCCTTCGAAGCCGCCTCCATTGACAAATATTTGTTTAATCGAGGGCTCTGCGGTCAAGGCTATCTGGCCAAGACAGCTGCTATCGGTTGGCACTTCTCGCCATCCAAGTACCGTCATCCCATAATAATCAAGGGCAGAGGCCAGAATTTCATCACACCGTTGGCGAAGTGTTACATCTTTTGAGCCAAAGACCATACCTGCGCCATAATGAGCCGGTTCAGGCAGGCTAAAGCCGAGCTTCTCACATTCGGCACAAAAAAACTCGTGTGGAATCTGTATAAGAATACCGGCACCATCACCCGTAGTCTCATCGGCCCCCGCTGCCCCACGGTGATGCAGGTTGATAAGGATTTGTTTGCCATATTCAATAATCGAGTGGTCGCGCTTACCACAGATATTTACAACAGCACCTATTCCGCAGGCATCGTGCTCATACCTTGTTTCGTACAGACCTTGATTTCTCAGTTTTAGTACCATTTAATTGCCTGAGTAATCCTTGATACAGTGGTTATCAAAAATCCGGGCCCACTTCGGGAATTCGGCTTTCAGCTATCGTAATACAAATAGAACTCGTAGGGATGTGGCCGCAACGCCAATTCCTCAAGCTCATTCTCGCGTTTCCATTTAATCCAGTTTTCCATCAAATCGTCCGTGAATACGTGCTCAGCCGTCAAAAAGTCGTGGTCCTCCTCAAGGGCATCAATTGCCTCAACGAGCGACCCTGGCGTCTTCGGATATTTTTCCAGCTCTTCCGGTGTCATCTCGTAAATATCCCTGTCTAACGGCTCGCCCGGGTCAATTTTATTCTGAATACCATCGATGGCCGCCATAAGCATCGCCGTCCACGATAAGTAACCGTTGCAGGTTGGGTCGGGGCAGCGGAACTCAAGACGTTTTGCCTTCGGGTTTTCCGAATACATTGGGATGCGGACACCTGCCGAGCGATTTCGCTTTGACATTACAAGATTTACAGGGGCCTCGAAGCCGGGCACAAGACGACGGTAGGAGTTTGTAGTCGGCGCGGCAAAAGCCAAAATCGCCGGTGCATGTTTGAGAATGCCCCCAATCGAATAAAGGCCGATGTCACTGAGTCCGGCATATCCCTTGTCTGCAAACAGTGGCTTCCCATTCTTCCAAAGTGAAAAGTGAGTATGCATCCCGCTACCATTATCTTGAAAGACCGGCTTGGGCATAAACGTTACTGTTTTGCCGTTTCTTTTCGCAACGTTCTTGATGATGTACTTGTACCACATAAACTGGTCGGCCATCTTCAACAGTTCTGCAAACTTCATATCTATTTCTGATTGGCCTGCCGTTGCAACTTCATGATGGTGCGCTTCGACCACGATGCCGACTTTCCACATCTCTTGAACCATCTCACCACGCAGGTCATGATAGGTATCAGTAGGGCTTACCGGGAAATAGCCGCCCTTGAAGCTTGGTTTGTATCCCAGGTTCGGCTCCTCGAAACGGGCCGTGTTCCATGCCCCTTCGACAGAATTTATTTCATACATTCCCGTATGCTGATTCTGCTCGTAGCGGACCTCATCAAATATAAAGAATTCCGGCTCCGGGCCTATGTAGCAGGTATCAGCGATTCCCGTTTCTTTCAGATAGGCTGTACCTTTTCTCGCAACGTACCGGGGGTCACGCGTGTAATCTTCTTTGCTGATTGGGTCAACGATGTTTGCTATTACACTTACGGTTGGCTCTTTAAAAAACGGGTCAATCACTTCTGTATCAGGGTCCGGCACAGCCAACATATCCGAGACATGTATTCCCTGCCACCCACGAATTGATGAGCCATCAAAACCAACGCCATCGACAAATGTACTTTCATCCCAGGTCTCCAGCGGGAATGTACAATGCTGCCATGTCCCTAAGAGGTCGGTGAACTTCAGGTCAACCATTTTCGCGTTGTTCTTCCTCGCAAATTCAAAAAAATCTTTCGGTGTCATCAGTCATTTCCTTTCAAAAATTGTTGCTTTTTGTTGGCATTGAGATTTTATAACGATTAGCCAATTGCCTTGTTACCTCTTTCGCCGGTCCGAATGCGGATACATTCGGGCAGTTCCAGAATAAATATCTTCCCGTCACCTATTTGCCCCGTTCTTGCCCCTTCTCTAATAGCATCCACAGTCGGCTTTACATAGGCCTCGTTGACCGCAATCTCTAATTTTATCTTTTTCAAGAGACTACCTTGTTCCTTGTGGCTTCGATACACTTCCGCGATGCCCTTCTGCCGGCCTCGACCAACAACATTTGATACCGTTACCAGGTGTATCTCTTTTTCCGTCAGCTTTTTGAGCACTTCATCCAGGCGGTCAGGCTGAATAACAGCTACTATATATTTCATTTATCTCGTCCTTTCTTATTTAATCAATCATTGTATAAGCGGCCTCTCGGTGCTGCGTCAGGTCGAGACCTACGCGCTCCTCATGCTCACTTACCCGCAGCTTCATTACCACATCTACCAGCTTCAGAAACATCACACCCATGACAAATGAGTAAATTATTATCATTAGTACGGCTTTTGTTTGAATCCAAAGTTGCACCGGATTGCCGTATAGCAAACCATCCGCTCCGGCTGGGTTAACTGCCTTGCTCGCCCATACACCCGTGGCGATTGCACCCCACATGCCTCCAATTCCGTGCACGCCAAAGGCATCCAGTGAGTCATCATAATTAAATGTTACTTTAATATACGTGACCGCAAGCCATGGAAATACCCCAGCTCCTATACCTATACAAATTGCTCCTCCTGATGTAACAAATCCGGATGCAGGGGTAATAGCTACCAGTCCAGCCACTGCACCAGTAATCATACCTAATGTCGTTGGTTTCTTGTGCTTGAACCAGTCGAGAAAAGCCCACGTTGCACCAGCAACCGCACAAGCTATGTGTGTTACCGTGAACGCATTGCCTGCCAGACCAGACGCTTTCAAAGCGCTGCCGGCGTTGAAGCCAAACCAGCCAAACCATAGTAAAGCCGCACCCAAAACGGCAAACGGCAGGTTGTGCGGGGGAGAGATACTGCACGGATAACCCTGCCGCCTGCCTAATACCAGCGCAGCCGCCAAAGCTGTCATACCGGCGTTAATATGAACTACCGTCCCACCGGCAAAATCCAATGCACCCCAATTTCTCAAAAAACCTCCGACGCCCCATACCCAGTGCGCTATCGGGTCATAAACAAAAGTAGCCCACAACAGCATAAAAATACAGAAGGCAGAAAACCGCATTCGCTCCGCAAATGCACCTATGATTAATGCCGGTGTTATCACTGCGAACATCATCTGGAACATCATAAACACTTGGTGCGGTATAGTCCCAGCATAATCAGCGTTTGGCTCCATCCCGACACCCTTGAGCCAGAGCCACTCTAATCCTCCGATTACTGAACCCTTGTCGGGTCCGAACGATAGACTGTAACCAAGCACTACCCACTGAATGCTGATGAGGCAAAGGACCATAAAACACTGCATAAGTATCGACAGCATATTCTTTCGCCTAACCAGCCCACCATAGAAAAACGCCAGCCCAGGTGTCATGAGCATGACCAGGGCTGCACTTATGAGAATCCACGCTGTATCGCCGCTGTCAATCTTGACGGCTGTACCGGTATCACCTGCAAAAGTCGTCCCACACATACATAGCGTAGCCGCTATACCTGCTGCTATCCACATCCTAAAATTATCTCTAACACTTCGCACCTTCGTATCTCCTTAAGCCGTTAAAAACTCTTTAGTAAACCGATACCTGCCACGAAGAAATCGCTGTCTGTCCCGTATGCATCTGTATCACGTATAGCGTCACTTAGTAACGTGACATAGCTCAGGCTCGGTTTCACCATCCAACCTGAAACTTCTAACGGGAAAGAAACAGAAAACACAAGATCGTTTAGCTTGCTTTGCTCGATGCCCCAGTAATACTTGTTGTAGGAGCCGCTGCCCCATCCAAGGCTTGCGTCTATTTCCAGGGCGACCGGTAGAACCGAACCAAGTTCACCTATTTTTTCGATGCTGTGGGCAAAGCCCAACGAGACGTACGAACCCTCGGCTTCATCCACATCATGATAGACCGTTATTGACGGACTAATTGGCACATCGAGACTAAGGCCCCAATAAACCTCCGTCGTATCCGGTAACTCGGTTCCGGGAAAATCGTAATATATCACGCCTACCGAATAGGCCGCACATTCGAGCCATCCCATTTTAGCTGAATAGTCTAAAGAGTAATCGAGTTCGGAGAAGTCGCCGCCGTTGCCGTTTATGCCGGTTAAATCCACATTACCCCAGGTCGATACGGTCAAACCTTCATAGCCGGCACTGATAGCGGGTTGAAAGA
This sequence comes from Sedimentisphaerales bacterium, assembly GCA_049287505.1. Classification (GTDB taxonomy): domain Bacteria; phylum Planctomycetota; class Phycisphaerae; order Sedimentisphaerales; family Anaerobacaceae; genus NIOZ-UU13. Next base: position 15,006 of record JBAQFY010000288.1, read on the forward strand.
CCGGGTCGTCCCTGAGGTTTTGTCCTCGCCAAATGTATTTGCTGTTGAAATCCGCAGTAATCTCAAAGCCAATTTCTTCCGCCCCTAATTTCGCAGAGGCTGCTATTAGCAGAGCCAGATTAATTATAATAAATTTAGCACTATACGCTTTGCTCAATCTTTCTTCCTTTCTTTTTATCATTTTAAGATTTAAGACGTTAAAGCCTTTTAGTCGCAATTTACGTGCCAAAACAACCGGTGTGTTTTAAGTCTTTACTAAAAAGCAAGTTATGAAAAAACGGCTATTACTCCCCTCTCAATATAAAGCGACAATAATGTCGGTTTTTGGGAGGTTTAGGACAAATATGTAACCCTGTCATATATGACGTTAAAATGCTTAGTTAATTGAGAATAAGAAGAGTGTTGTCCATTATTTATCGCAAGTGCTTGTAATAAAAGCATTTATAACGATTAATTGTGCCGTTATTCGGTTTGGTTATATTATTTATTCGCAAAACTAATTTTCTTATACTACAAAAATGTCGTATTATAGTAATGTCGGACCCATAGAAAGGAAAAAACGAAAATGGCTAAAACAAATCTCGCCACACAAACATACGCAGCTGATGCCACACGTCGTGCTCAGCAATTACAGACCCTCTATGGAATCAGCAACATTCTGAGCTCCGGCAAGCAGCAAAAGCAAGCTCTCAGCGAAGTTTTGGGTATGCTTGACCATCAATTAGGCATGAATAGAGGCACTATCACTCTTCTGGCACCCGATGGTAATGAGATAATCATCGAAGTAGCACATGACCTGTCCGAAGAACAGAGCCGAAAAGTCAGATACAGAATGGGGGAAGGTGTCACCGGAAAAGTTATGGAAACCGGGCAGGCAATGATTGTCCCGAAGGTATCCGAAGAACCGCTGTTCCTTAACCGTTTCGAGCGATGGAATATTACAAGGGAAGAGATTAGCTTTATCTGTGTGCCCATTTCGATCGGGCAGGAGGTAATTGGCACAATTTCAGTTGATATGGTCTATGATAAAGCAAAGCCGCTCGAAGAGGATATGCGTATTCTCAGTATCGTTACAAGTATGATTGCAAACGACGTCAGAATTCGCCGTCAGGCTGCAATCAGAAGAAAAGAGCTTGAAGATGAAAATCTGCGGCTGCGACAGGAGCTGGAAGACCGGTTCAAGCCGGAGAACATCGTTGGTAATTCAAGCTCGATGCGCGATGTGTATCGTCAGATTTATCAGGTGGCCGGCAGCGAAACAACCGTGCTTATCCGGGGCGAATCGGGCACCGGCAAAGAGCTTGTTGCGCACGCCATTCACTATTCGATCGCAAGGGCTAACAGCCCATTTGTAAGAGTCAACTGCGCAGCATTAAACGAGAATTTGCTGGAGAGCGAACTGTTCGGACATGAAAAAGGGGCCTTTACCGGCGCAATACAAAGCCGAAAAGGTCGTATCGAAGAAGCACAAGGCGGAACACTTTTTCTTGATGAGATAGGTGATTTTTCTTCTGCTACACAGGTCAAGCTGCTTCGTGTCCTTCAGGAACGTCAATTTGAAAAAGTAGGAAGTAATCGAACCTTGAAAACCAACGCAAGGATTATATCTGCCACGAACCGTAACTTAGAAAATGCTGTTGAGCAGGGGGCTTTTCGCCAGGATCTCTACTATCGGATAAACGTGTTTCCTATTTTTCTGCCGCCGTTACGAGAACGCAAAGATGACATTCTCCTTCTGGCTGACCATTTCGTGGAACTGTACGCAAAAAAAATGAACAAAGATGTCCGGCGGATAAGCACGACCGCTATCAATATGATGGCGGCATACCACTGGCCAGGCAACGTAAGAGAGCTTGAAAATTGCATTGAAAGAGCGGTGCTATTGAGTAAAGAAGGCGTTATATACGCTCATCATTTGCCGCCGACACTGCAAACTTCTGACGCATCAGACACCATTGGCACGGGTTCAATAAAGGAAAGGGTCTATTTGTTCGAACGTGATCTAATTGTCGATGCACTTAAGCGATGTAATGGTAGTCTTGCCGCTACGGCACGCGATTTGGGTTCTACAGCACGGATTATAAAATACAAAGTCAGAGAATTAGGAATCGATTATAAAAGATACCGTAGAAAGAGAGGTTGATTTATGACGGCGTGGGCAAGTACCGGCCTAAAAGGTTTAGACGAAGCCCTTTCTGGTCTTAACAAGGGTGACAATGTTGTATGGCAGGTTGACAACATAGAGGATTATCAACGATTTGTTACTCCCTTCGTTAAAAAGGGTTTAGAAGACGGCAGAAAAATGGTTTATATCCGATTTGCAGACCATCGGCCTCTTGTTCAACCAGACTCCCGTATCAAGATTTACAATCTTGATGCCGGCAGCGGCTTTGAAAGCTTTTCCAGCCAGGTCCACGCGATAATCTCACACGAAGGTCTCGAAACCTATTATGTGTTTGATTGTCTGTCAGATTTGCTTAGTGCCTGGGCAACTGACCTGATGATTGGCAATTTCTTTTTGATTACCTGCCCTTACCTTTTTGAGTTAGACACCATTACATACTTTGCCTTGCTGCGGAGTAACCATTCGTTCAGGACAATAGCCCGCATTCGCGAAACCACGCAGTTATTAATAGATGTTTATAATTTTGAAGGAAACTTTTACGTTCATCCACTAAAGGTATGGCGTCGTTACTCACCAACAATGTTTCTACCACATTTACAGCAAGGGGAAAATTTTTCCCCGATTATAAGTAGTATGGAGGCTGCCAAGCTATTCTCGCATTTCGCAGATAGAGGTCTCAAAGATACCGCCCGAGCATTAGATTATTGGGACAGACTTTTTATGAAAGCAGAAAATCTGCAATCGAAGCCGGAGAATTCTGAAGAGGTGAGAGAGACTATAAAGCAGCTTTGTAGGATAATGATTGGTCGTGAGAAAAGAATTTCAAAGCTCGCACAAGACAATTTTGCTCTTGGAGATTTGATTAATATCAAAAACAGACTGATTGGAAGCGGATTTGTCGGCGGCAAAACTGCAGGTATGCTAATAGCCCGAAAAATTATTTCGAAGGATGCATCATTTGACTGGGACCAGCGATTAGAACCTCATGACTCATTCTATGTCGGCTCAGACGTCTTCTATAGCTACATAGTGGAAAACGGCTGGTGGAACCTATTTACGAAGCAAAAAACCAAGGATGGTTACTTCAAGGTCGCCCCTGAAATGAGAGAAAATCTGCTCCACGGAAAGTTCCCTGATGAAATACGCGAACGGTTCCAGGAGCTGATAGAGTATTTTGGACAATCTCCTATAATCGTACGCTCGAGCAGCTTGCTCGAAGATTCCTTTGGAAACGCCTTTGCCGGGAAATACGAAAGTATATTTTTAGTAAACCAGGGCGACCCACAGCAACGTTATGCTGAGTTTGAGAACACAGTTCGAAGGATTTATGCAAGCACTATGGACGAAAGTGCGCTCACATATCGCTTACAAAGAGGCCTGGACCAGCATGACGAACAAATGGCTTTGCTGGTTCAGAGAGTATCAGGTTCGTATCAAAATCATTACTTTTTCCCCGACCTTGCCGGCGTTGGTTTTTCGCACAACACTTTCGTCTGGAAGGCTGAGCTTGACCCAAAAGCAGGTATGTTGCGACTGGTTTTCGGCCTCGGCACCAGAGCAGTGGAACGTGTGGAAGATGATTATCCTCAAACAATCGCTTTAGACCAACCTTTATTACGGCCTTACTCTGAAATCGAAGATGTTATGAAATTCTCGCAACATAACGTTGACCTGCTCGACGCTAAAGTAGATAAGTTAAGGACCCTTGCGGTAACTAATCTAATCGAAGAGATTGATATGAAATTAGACCTGGTAGGAAGTCGGGACCATCGAGCAGAGCGAAGAATGAAAGAGCTCGGCTTGGAAAGCAAAAACATTTGGATATTGACGTTTGAAAAACTCTTATCGAAAACCGATTTTCCGAAAATTATGCAGAAAATGCTTAAAACTCTGGAAAGTCATTATCAATACCCGGTTGATATCGAATTTACCGCTAACTTTACGAAGAACGATGAATTGAAGATTAATTTGCTTCAATGCAGACCATTACAAACAAAAGGGCTAACTGCGAGAGTAACGATACCCCCAAATATCGATTCGGCAAAGATTTTATTTAAATCTTGTGGTTATACTATGGGCGGCAGCATTTCACAGCCGATAAGAAGAATCATCTACGTTGACCCTGCCGCTTATGTGCAAATGACTCTAACGCAGAAATACGATATAGCCAGACTAATAGGCAAGTTGAACAGGCAGATACCTGACAGGGACACCACTCCAACAATCCTCTTTGGCCCTGGCAGATGGGGGACGACAACACCGAGCCTGGGAGTGCCCGTTAATTTCGCTGAAATCAGCAATATGTCAGTGTTGGCGGAAGTCGCTTATGAGGGTGGAAATCTGATGCCGGAGCTTTCTTTTGGCACTCACTTCTTCCAGGACCTGGTTGAAAATGATATTTTTTATGTAGCTATCTTCCCGCAAAAAGAAAACGTAGTATTTAATCAAGCTTGGTTTTTGCAAATGCCCAGCTTACTAACTGAATTCCTGCCGGACAGCAGCAAATATGCAGATGCTGTCAGGGTATATGAAACCGATGATGAACAACTGCAAGTTATGTGTGACATCCTGTCACAGGAGACTATCTGCTTCTTCACGTAGAACAATGGCTTTTAGTTTCAGCAAGAAATGGAACGGATGGGCAGTAAAGTACAAGGGCAACTGAGCTGCCCAGGGGCAGTTCGCCGCGGTCATGGTATCTACCAGAAATGTCTTTTCGCAAAAGCATGACCAGAACCAGATTTGAGATATCTCTCAAATTTTTCTGCTTTATAGTCATCTTCAAAGTATACTTCAACAACAATTTTCCATGGTTTATACTTCGACGTATGTGGTGATTCTCCTGAATTGTGACTTTTGAGTCGCTTATTCAGGTCTTTGGTGATCCCGACATGTCGTTTGTTTGGATGAGAGATGCTCTGCAAAAGATATACGTATTTCATTACTATTTCATCTCTCTTAGGAAGGGACAAATACAAGAAAGGCCCTACTTCGCTAAAGCTACGTAGGGCATCCTCCATAGCTCTGCTTTGCAGAGCGACGGAGGATGGAGGCGGGGGGATTCGAACCCCCGTCCCGAGATGTTTCAAAACAAGCGTCTCCATGCTTAGTCGCTTTACTGTTTTTTCGCCTTGTTAAGCGCCATAACGACAGGCTCTTAACTCGGCTATTTCGGAATTAAAATCTCGCCTTGCCGGCCCGAACAACCGGCTCGGCCAGCCTGCTGTTTGACGCCCTTACCCTGACCCACAGGCAAAGTCAGGCAGGACGGGCCGCCGCTTTAGGCAGCCATGCGCAACTGTACGTTGTCGCTTAAAATTTGTTGCCGGATGATTAGCCAGGCCAACCGGCGTCCTGGGCATGCAGCTTGTCCGTCCGCTATCCGGTCGAAGCCGTTCGCCCCCGTATTCACTTTTCAAAAAACCTCACTTTTTTGATATAGTTCTTTTAGTTGTTTTTTCCCGTACAGCTCTCTTCCCGATACTTTTCTTCGTTGCTGATTGTGCAATTCTGAAAACGGGAATGGAAAGCGACGGTAATCCCATTCGAGTAACAGTATTTTGTACAAATTCCCGCCAGTATGGCCAAGCATTATAAATTCCATTAAATTTCGCAAATTGCTCAAATCCTTTTTGAGTTAGCCCTTCAAAGTTTTCTATTTTATAAGCTAAAAGAAAAGAAGCGTCGATAAAAATAGCCGGTTTTTGAGTTTTGCTTTCGGTAAAAGCTTCAAAATGGAATTTTGCTGTAACAATAACGTAGCCCTTTTTCTTGTCAACCTGCACTTCAGTTGAATAGTTGATACCATACTCTTTCTTACCCAATGCGGCTTCCGGCGTTTGATCGCATTTGCAGTTTATCAACCGCACATCTTTTAATTGTACTCGATCAGAAACCAGCAGACCAGCAACGGCCTTGTTTTCTTTTTTTAAAGCCTCGGTTTTTACCTTTTTTTTTGCCATGATTTAAGCTGCCTGATATAACTCTTTTTGTGCTTCTTCATTAATCTCTTGGTATTCAGATTGTTTTACTATGAGTTCTACCGCTGGAGTCCATTGACCAAAGGTAATGCTTTCGATTATGCCATCCATATCAAGCCGAACAGCAGACACAGCCATCTTTGAATCAAGTGCATATAGAAGATCGGCTACAGTTGTGAGTCTCATATTGTGGTCGCCACTCAGTAGTTGCGTTATATTGCTTTTACTTACGCCCGCCAGTCTCGATAGTTCTGCTTTGCTAATCCCCTTCTCTTCCATGACTTTGCAGATTTCTTCTGTAATCTCGAATATCAAGTCCTCACGAAAGTAAAGCTTTCTACCTTTTTCGTTGGACAGAAGTTTTTGTATGAAGGTCTTGGCCATAACGGAATCTCCATTTTACTTATTACGTCAACAATGAAATGTGTTCCTTCCTTATTTGCTCTGCACGTTCAATTTGTCTTGGCGGTGTATCACCAGTTTCTTTGTCAAATCCATGCGTAAGAAACCAAGTTTTACCTAACTGAAAACACAACACACGAGCTTTAGGGTGGGTTTTGAACTCCCCTATTTTCCCACGTAGCTTTCTGAACCGTTCCGTATTCCAGATTTTTCCAGTATCTGCAAGTTGCTTAAAAGACCTTGCTAATGTTGCTTGGTCTGATTGCTGTAGATTTTCAATATAATCCTTAGCTGGCCTCTTGCCATTACTTCGGCGAGCATAAGCCACAATAGCACAAGGCCCTTTAGCTACTATACCTTCGGAGTTTACTACGGCTTTGTTCGTCATAAAACCGCTTATAGTTTAATTATAACTTAACTATTCTTCCGAGTCAATGCAAATTTTATAATAAAACAAAATGGGAACCTAAATATTAATATAAAAAACCAGCAACAAGTTATATATAGTGTTTCAAATCTTGGAAACCACTACATATAGGACTTTTGGGGATTCCTAAAAAATTTCATAAAAATTTGTTGGAAATCACATTATATTCAGCAAAACTCATAAAAATTCGGCCAATTATATCTAAGTCCGGTCCGAAAGAGCAGGATAAATCGCTCGTAGCCTCACTCGATATTATATCATTTTCTACGCCAGACCACAATAAAAGTTTATTCCCCGCCGGATTTTTGTCACAAGACGCATAGACGCTTTTCTGCCGAATTGTTAGAATAACCGCACGGGCTAAAACTCGTCCTACTAACTTAGTTTTTGTGTCATTCCCGCGCAAGCGGGAATCCACAATATTGTCACGGTTTTGGATTCCCGTTACTTGCTTTCGCAGGCACAAGTTTCACAGGAATAACAGGTTCTGTTATGCTTTTATCATCGGTAGCTGCTAAGTATCAAGCTACATAACTAAACCCTGCGGATAGACCCACGGCTCTCGATACTTGCGGCGCAGCAGCTTGTTGGCCTCGGGGTCGCCGATGATTACTTCCTTCTCGCCGTCCCATTCGACACTGCGGCCTAACTTCAACGAAAGCATACCGAGCAGGCTCATATTTGTGGAACGATGGATTAGCTCGATATCACAGACCGGACGCGAGCGACTCTTGATGCACTTGAGGAAATCAGCCCATAGCTCTTTGATGTTCTGGCTGTCCGGCTGATTAAGCTGAGGCTCCTCGTGAATCTCTTTTTGTCCCCTGCCGACGGGGTAGAAGGTCCAGCCATTCTGCCAGGCCATGTGGAAAGTGCCCTTGGTGCCGTAAAAGTAGCAGCCGACATTTTCACCTTTCTCAGCATTGTTAGCAGCGAACTGGCGATGCTCCCAGACAGCCGTGAAGCTCTCGAATTCAAAACTGGCGACCTGGTGGTCGGGGGCATCGGTAGTCTGGCCCCGTTCATCATTGACCGGCGGGCCTTTGATGGGACGTCCACCGGTGGAAAATACACGCCTGGGATATTTTTCCTCGGTCCACCACAGGATTTGGTCTAACCAGTGTACGCCCCAGTCACCCAATGTGCCGTTGCCATAATCGAGGAACTGGCGGAAGCCCTTCGGATGAATTTTAGTATTGAAGGGACGCAGCGGCCCTGGCCCGCACCACATCTCCCAGTCCAGACCTTCGTGAGGCCTTTCGTTGGGCTTCGGTTCTTCCGGACCTCCCCCATAATGGACAAAGGCCCGGACCATACCGATTTTGCCGGCCTTGCCCGACTTCAAAAATTCCATCCCTGAAACATTATGAGGCGATATTCTCCGATGTGTCCCCACCTGAACGACCCGGCCCGTTTCCCGGGCGGCCCTTACCATTGCAAGGCCTTCATATATCGTATGACTGATAGGCTTCTCAACGTACACATCGGCCCCCGCCTTAACTGCTGCGATAGTAATCAATGGGTGCCAGTGGTCAGGTGTGGCCACGATGGCAATCTCCGGCTTTTCCTTCTCAAGCAGCTCACGGAAATCCTTGTACTTTTTTGGCGTCTCGCCTGTAAGCTTTTCCACCTTTGCAACAGCGGGGTCCAGTTGATTGCTGTCAACGTCGCACATTGCGACGATTTTGCACTGGCCGGACTGAATCGCCTCTGAGGCGATGTTCATACCCCACCAGCCGCTGCCGATAAGGGCGGTGCGATATTTCCTGTCGGCCTGAGCCTTGAGGATAGTAGGGGCCGCGAAGGCTACTGAAGCGGCCACAGAGCCTTTTAGAAAAGTGCGACGGTTAATGGACATGATAATTTCTCCCTTCTCGTCTCGAACAGTTATAAAATCAGTTTTTTGCCTGCACCTGTGGTTGCCTGCACAGGTTACGCAGGCACAACTGTGATACTGGCAGCCTTACGAGACTGCCGACTTTCGCGTTCAATTTAACAGTTTACCGCCTTCAGTCAAGTGAAAAATCAAACGCTCATTCCCTGTCCGGATTCGCAAAATATGTTGACATCGGGCGTTTGATTTGGGTATTGTATGCGTCTGGATATTACTTCTCTTGCTGGCTTTCATAATCGTTTTATATGGATTCGCGGTCATTAGATAGGTGAGATGGTGCTCAGGTATTTTGCGAAGTGGCATCTCTGGGCTTGAAAAATCTGTTGGCATCAGATGTCTGATTTGGGTACTATATGCGTTGGAAAACATAGCTCCTAAGTATCGGGAAGCTGGCAATTTGTCGTGATTGATAATTAGTAGTCTGTCAAATTTGATTTTATAGCTTGGAAGGGTGGCAGCCTCAAGCGCAGCTTGGGGATGGCGTCCCGTGTATTTAGTATTTACCATCCCCAAAGCCTTCGGCTTTGAGGCTGCCACTCAACCGTGAGAATGCTCACTTACAGATTCAAACTTGACAGACTATTAGATACATTCCAAAATAATTACCAATTACCCGTAACCAATAACCATTTTTATATTGAAGGAGGCACTACAATGAAACGATTACATTTTTTCTTATCGACTGCTGTTGTTGTATATGTCCTGCTTACAGGAACCACAACAGCTTCACAGGCGGCTGACCCGCCGCCCCGTCTCGCGACGGGAGTCGCGGGGGATGGGGACGGATTCGCGCCTTTATTCCCGGGTGACAGTCTGGCCGGCTGGAAGGTTAGTGACTGGTCGGACATTAGCACGCCGCAGAACGTTCCGGGCACACCCTGGAAGATAGAGGACGGCGTCCTCTACGGCCTGAATAAGCGGACCTGGATTGTCTCCCCGAAGGAATATGGCAACTTCGTCCTGAAGTTCGACTCTATGATAACCAAGGGCAGCAACGGCGGTATAGGGCTGCGATTCCCACTCGAAGGCGACCCGGCTTACAAAGGGATGGAGATTCAGGTTGTTGACCACGACGTCTATTACGGAGGCAGCTCTCAGCCCCAGCAGCGAACCGGCTCGATTTACGATGAGATTGCCGCCAAAGATGCCACAAAACCCGTCGGCCAGTGGAACTCATGGGAAATTACCACTCGCGGCAGTCAGGTACAGATTATGCTTAACGGCCAAAAGGTAATCGACGCAGACCTGTCACGCGAAACCAAAGCTCGCCAGGAAAAAGGACCGCCTCTGGCGAATCGGCCGCTCAGAGGACACATCGGATTTCAAAACCTCAACGGCACAATCACTCTGCGAAATATGATGATTAAGGAGCTTGATGGAGCTGAGGATAAATTTGTGTCCCTGTTCAACGGCAGGAACCTTGACGGCTGGGTGAATGTCAATTGCGCACCGGAAACCTGGACAGTAAGCGATGGGATGATTATCTGCAGCGGAGTCCCGACCGGCGTAATGCGGACAGAGAAGCAATATGAAAATTACATATTGGAATTAGAGTGGCGCCACATGAAAAAAGGCGGCAACGCCGGCTTATTCATCCACTCCGACGACTTACCTATAACCGGGCAGCCTTTCACGCGTGCCATCGAGGTGCAGATATTGGATGGCCGCAATACCGAAAGCTACACCAGTCACGGTGATGTGTTCGGCATACAGGGCGCCACGATGACGCCGGATAAGCTCCATCCGAACGGCTGGATGCGCTCTCTGCCCAGCGAGCGACGATGCAACCCCGCCGGCCAGTGGAACCATTATCGCCTCGAGAGCCGAGACGGCACGGTCAGCCTGGCGGTCAACGGAAAAGTTGTAACTCGAGCCTTCCACGCTAATCCGCGTAAAGGATATATCTGCCTCGAATCCGAAGGCGGCCTGGCACATTTTCGTAATATCCGTATTTGCGAGCTGCCCGGCTCCAATCCGCCGGATGATGTAGTGGCACAGAAGGACCGGGGCTTCCGCTGCCTGTATAACGGACTTGACCTTCGCGGCTTCAAGCAGGTCCCCGGCAATAAGGGACATTGGACCGCTAAGGACTGGATTTTGGATTACGACGGCAAAAGCGAAGCATCCGGAGATGACAAAAACCTATGGACAGAAGAGGAATTTGGGAACTTCATTCTTATTGTTGACTGGCGCCTGCCGGACAAGCCTAAAATTGACAATGTCCCTGTGATTTTGCCGGACGGCTCAGAGGCCACCGACGCTGAGGGCAAACAGTTGACCGTCCCGGTGATGGACGCCGGCGACAGCGGCATTTATTTGCGTGGCGTCTCGAAGAGCCAGCTCAATATCTGGAACTGGCCGGTCGGCTCAGGCGAAATCTGGGGCTATCGTACTGATAAAAATATGCCCCCGGAAGTGCGATGGGCCGCAACCCCTATCCTCAATGCGGACAATCCTGTCGGACAATGGAACCGCTTCGAGATTACCGCTATTGATGATAAGGTTACAGTCGTATTAAATGGAAAGACGGTAATCCGCCAGGCTCACCTGCCGGGATTACCCGAACGCGGCCCAATCGCCCTGCAGCACCACGGCGACCACATCCAGTTCGCAAATATTTACATAAAAGAGCTCGACTGACAAAAGATGGTGAATAGTGAGTAGTATTAACCAATCGTTAATGCTGTTTCTAAAAAGTAATTGTCATATTTTGTCATTCCCGCGAAAGCGGGAATCCATTTTCTTTATTTCTGGATTCCGGCTCAAGGCCGGAATGACAGAACAGTAAAAATTATACAAGTTTATCAGAAACAGCACTAAGTTCTTCTGCTGTTACAATTTAGCAGGAAGGAGAGTGCATATATGGCTGAAAACATGGTAGCATCCAAAAGAATACGCTCTGAATTAGAGGTAGATTTTTCACGGCGTGATTTCATCAAGCGCAGCGGTTATGCCCTGGCCGGGACAATGCTGGCATCGCAGGGCGTATCGGCTGTCAACACCGCCCCTAAAAAAGTTCGCTTAGGTGTTGTTGGCGGCGGTTTTGGGACCGCCTTTCAGTGGCACGAGCATCCGGACTGTATCGTTCAGGCCGTAAGTGACCTCCGCGAGGACCGGCGAAAAGGATTGATGGAGGTGTATAATTGCCGGAAGGCCTACAACTCGCTTGAGGAGCTGGTGCTCGCCAAAGATATTGATGCCGTAGCCATATTCACCGATGGCCCTCTTCACGTTCAGCATACCATCGAGGCAATGAAAAACGGCAAGCACGTGATTTCAGCCGTGCCCGCCGCCTGGGCCACGGTTGAGCAGGCCGAGCTGCTGCTGGAGACCGTAAAAAAATACGGCCTGACCTACATGATGGCTGAGACCGGCCACTATCAGCAGTCCACAATTTCGGCGAGAAAGTTCTATCAGCAGGGCAAATTCGGCTCTCTGTATTACTGCGAAGCCGAGTACCAGCATCCCGGCCTCGAATCGCTCTACTTCTGGAACGGCAAGCGAACCTGGCGCTACGGCGTAGCGCCGATGCACTACCCGACGCACTGTACTTCGCAGCTAATCGGCGTTACCGGTGAAAGACTAACGGAAGTCGTATGTCACGGCTGGGGCGATTATAGTCCTATCCTCAAAGACAACGCGTATAATAATCCATTCTGGAACTCCTCGGCGATGTTCAGGACAAACCGCGGCAACGCGTTCCGCGTTAATATCTGGTGGAAGGGCGCACACCGCGGCTGCGAGCGGGCGCAGTGGATAGGTGATAAGATGAGTTTCTACGCGGCGCATCCCAACGGCATCGGCCCGGTTATCATTCGCTCCGGCAGGCAGATGGAAAAGGACGATGCCGGTTTTGTCCGGGAGGCGCCGAACTTCGAGCACTACGAGCAGCCGCAATGGTGGCAAACGGACATACTGCCCGAACCACTCCGGCATAACAGCGGCCACGAAGGCTCGCACACTTTCCTCACGCACGAATTCATCGATGCCCTGATTCACAACCGCCGGCCGGCCATAGATGTTTACGAATCCTTATCTTACACGGTCCCGGGCATTGTCGCGCATCAGTCGGCGATGCGAAAAGGTGAGCTAATGAAAATTCCTCAGTACGACCAGCCGGTATGAATCGGGCAAGAAAATCGAGGGCATTTTAAAAAAACGAGAATCGAAGGAAATGATTTCTTATGAGATGGTCCATTAACATCGGGAAAATATTCGGAATAAATTTTAGGATTCATATCACATTTTTCCTGCTTCTTTTCTTCATCTTCGCTTCCGTATTCAATCAGCGAGGGCTTGAAAGTGCTATATATGCAACGCTTTTTATATGTGCCGTATTTGCCTGTGTGCTCATCCATGAAATCGGGCACAGTCTCATTGCGCGTCGCTTCGGAAAACAGGCCAGGAGCATTACGCTGCTTCCTATCGGGGGCATGGCAACGATGGAGGAAATGCCGGAAAAACCCGCTCAGGAAATCGCAATGTCAATCATAGGGCCCTTCATAAATCTGGTGATTGCAGGCATTTTGTATCTGTTTGTCGGTGATTGGACGGGAATCGGAGTGGCAAATTTATACCCTGATTCTGCACGCACGTTCTTTGCCGGGTTAATCGGCGTAAATATTATGCTCGCTGTTTTCAATCTTATCCCGGCATTTCCTATGGATGGAGGCAGAGTCCTCAGAGGTATTCTTGCTACGAAAATGGATTATGTGCGGGCCACTTCTGCAGCGGTATTTATTGGACAGGCCCTCGCTATGTTTTTTATATTTTTCGGAATATTTTTCAATTGGTGGCTCGCTCTTATAGGGCTGTTTCTCTATATAGGCGCCGGCAGCGAAAAACAGCATGTGGTTCTTCGTTCTTTCCTGCATCAGGTTCCGGCCGGCGAAGCAATGACGACCGAATATCGCAGCGTGCGTCCTGATGAGCCGCTTTCTCGTGCTTTAGAACATTTTCATCACGGCTGCCAGGAGGACTTCCCTGTTATTGGTGAAGCCGGCATTGAGGGAATTTTGACTCGCGATCGTATTCTTGCCAGCATCCACGAGAAGGGTCTTGATGTTCCTGTTTCCGATGTGATGGACCGGGATTTTGCTTTGGTTGACCCCGCGATGCCTCTCGACGATGTTTACAAAAAGCTTTTGGCCAGCCAAAAAACAGCCGTAATAGTGGCAGATAAAGGTGAGGTTAAAGGAATGATTTGTCTCGATGGTATCAGCCGATATTTTATGATAAAAGCTGCTTTGAAAAAAATTGATGCCGAAAATATTCTGCCGAGACCCCTAAATTGCTGCAATAAAAGAATATGAAAAAGAGGGCTCTGCTCTTATTTTCGATCTCGTTATTGTTGGGAATCCTCAGCTATCTCGCGGGATTAACTCTCCAACAGACACTTATCGTGTCCATCTTTTCTCTTTCCATTTTGGGAACATTGTTATTCTGGGATTTCAGGTTAAGCTTCGTATTCACAGGCAGCAGTATACTTTTCCTGATAAGCGGCGTGAATATAGGGCAATTCATAAGGTTTGCTTCTCTGGATGTTATAATTTTTCTGATTGGAATGATGATAGTTGTAGGTATGTTAAAGGACTCGGGTGTTTTTCAACAGGTCGTTGCATTTGTTTTAAGAGCACGAAGGATTAACGGGCTTAAACTGTTTGTGATAATCATAATATTCTCCGCGATTCTGTCCGCGCTGGTTGGCGAAGTTACATCAATGATAATAATCGTGGCTATGATATTTAGTGTCTGCGATTCGCTTAAGATAAATCCCGGCCCATTAGTTATATCTACGGTATTAACGACTAATATTGGTTCTGCTGCAACGCTTTTGGGTAATCCCATAGGTATATTGATCGCCTTAAGAAGCAATCTTACATTTGAGGACTTTCTTACCCATGCCCTGCCCATATCGGCTGTGGTTTTAATGTTCATTGCTTTTATCCTTTGTATTTGGTACAGAAGCTATATAAAAGAAATATCTTCAAAAATTACCCAAAGCAAGACAAGTGGAGACTTCCTGAAATATCAGGGAGTAAACACCGGAATCATCGTTAATATGGTGCTGTTCGGCAGCATGATATTATCAATTGCATTACATAAAAGATTAGAGATGCTGCTCGGTTTTGAAGAGAACAGGCTTTTGGTGTTTTTGCCTGCTATCTTTGCGGGCATTTCTGTCATTTTCAGATGCGAAAAAGTAAAATATTGCATTAAAAATGAAGTCGAATGGAGGTCTCTGCTGTTTTTTATATTCTTATTCGCACAGGCTGGAATTATTCAATCCTCCGGCGTGGCTCAATTTTTGGCGGAGAAACTTGTAAAAAACGTGGGAAATCATCCAACGGTCCTGTCCGGAATAGTTATATTTTCCAGCGGTATCCTCTCAGGAGTGCTTGACAATACGGTCGTTGTATCATCATATATACCCATTGTAAAGAGTTTGCATTTAATGCATTTCAGCTTAAAACCTTTGTGGTGGTGCGTACTATTTGGTGCCTGTTTCGGAGGAAATATAACAGCAATAGGTTCTACCGCCAATATTGTTGCTTTAGGGTTGCTCGAAAAGGAAAAAAATATAAAAGTCAATCCCCTCGAATGGCTAAAACTGGGATTGGTAGTCAGTATATTGAGTATGTTCATTGCTTATTTTGCTATAGTTTATGTACCAATCTTTTCTAAGTAACCTTATAACCTTTTTGTTGGGAAACAACCAAAAAATGTGATGGAGAATTAACTATGAACAGAACTATCGTACTAACAGCCGTATTGATTGTACTGCTAACGCTGCCCTTTGAAACCGAAGCCCAGGAAAAGGTCTTTCGCATTGGCATGATAGGCCTTGACACCTCGCACGTTACCGCCTTTACCAGAGTCATAAACGACCCTGCAAAGAATTATGGCTGCAAGGTAGTCGTCGGCTATCCCGGTGGTTCGCCGGACATTTCCGCTTCGGCCGATAGAGTTGAGACATTCACAAACCAATTGCGTGACAAGTTCGGAGTGGAAATCGTTGATACCATTGAAGAGCTTTGCCAAAAAGTCGATGGGGTTCTGCTGGAAAGCGTCGATGGCCGGCCTCATCTGGAGCAGGCAAGACCCGTGATTGCAGCGAAGAAGCCTGTCTTCATCGACAAGCCTATGGCAGGCAATCTCGCAGACGTAATTGAGATATTTCGGCTCGCTAAGGAAAACAACGTGCCGTGCTGGTCGAGCTCTTCGCTGCGTTTTAGTCCGGATATTATCGGCATGAGAAATAATGAGAAGGTCGGCCAGGTGCTCGGCTGCGACGCCTTTAGTCCGTGCAGTCTCGAAGAGCATCACCCCGACCTCTACTGGTACGGTGTGCATGGTGTCGAGATTCTCTTTACAATTATGGGCCCCGGCTGTGAAAGTGTCACTCGGGTGCAGACCAAAGATTACGAGTTTGTCACCGGTCTCTGGAAAGGCGGACGAATCGGAACATACAGGGGTATCCGGACGGACAAGAGTGACTACGGCTCAACGGTTTTTGGCACAAAGGGCATAGTCCAGGGCGGCAAATACGGCGGCTATGAGCCCTTGGTAGAAGAAATCATCAAATTCTTCAAGACCGGCAGCGTACCTGTGCCGCCGGAAGAGACTATCGAGCTCTTCGCCTTTATGTCCGCCGCCGATGAATCAAAGGCAAAAGGTGGAGCCGCTGTTTCTATAACAGAGCTCATCGAAAAAGCCAAAAAGCAAAATGAGCTTCGTCGCAAGTCTATGTAGGGTGCGATATTCCACACTATGTAGGGTGAGATATTTCGCACCACTTTAATTAGTCGGGTAGGATGGGCTTTAGCCCATGCGGTATAAAGGAAGAATCCACAGCATGGGCAGGAGACCTGCCCATCCTACAATTCTAAAAGATAAATCGGATTGCTAAGGAGAAATGCAATGACACTCAGTTCCAGGAACAAGGACGGGTTTTTCGCAGCTCCGTTCAAGGGAATGTTTTTTTTGCTGGCCGGCTTATTATTATGCTCTTGGACTTCGATAAGCTCAGTCGAATCGTCTCAGGCCGCGCCAAAGAAACTTACCATCAGCAACGACATGATTTCCGTTATGCTCGATAGTAACGATGCGACCCTGTCCGTAACCGATAATCGCACGGGCAACACTTGGCGACAAAAATCTTTGACCGAGGGTAAAATAATCCAAACTGCCGGGACAAAATACGGCATCGAAATAACATGGCGTCAAGACGGCCTGGATATGGCCATCAAAACCGAACTGCTGCTGGATAAAGACCTGCCTGAGTTTACACTTACGCTCACATCAGAAGGAGAGTTCAAGCAGCCTCTGCGGTTTCCGCATCCGTTTATAACGGAACCCGGCACATATCTCGTTGTGCCTATGAACGAAGGAATTTCTTATCCTATCGAGGACAAGACGATTAGTCCTATAAGACTTGTTGCCTACGGCGGACATGGTATATGTATGCCCTTCTGGGGCGTAACAGATGGCCGGCAGGGACACATGGCCATCATCGAAACGCCGGATGATGCCGCCATCCGTATTCAGCGAATAGATGAAAAGCTTTGCATCGCGCCGGAGTGGGACTCACAAAAAGGACACTTCGGCTACGCCCGTCGTCTGCGCTATATTTTCTTCGATAAAGGCGGACACGTCGCTGTTTGCAAACGATATCGCTCTTACGCTCAAAAGACAGGTTTACTGAAAACGTTGGAGCAGAAACGTAAAGAAAACCCCGACGTGGATTTATTAGTCGGGGCGGTGAACGTCTGGTGCTGGGAAAAGGATGCCCTTGACATCGTCCGCGAGATGAAATCTCTCGGCATAGAACGAATTCTGTGGAGCCACCGCGAGCAGCCGGACGTTATCAAATCAATGAATGAAATGGATGGTGTTCTTACGAGCCGTTACGACATTTACCAGGACCTGATGGACCCGCAGGTCGTAGAACAACAGCTTCGCCGGGTGCACCCCGACTGGACCCAGAACGCATGGCCGAAGGACATTATGCTCGATAAGAACGGCGACTGGCAAAAAGGATGGCAGGTGAAGGGAAAGGACGGCAATATGTATCCTTGCGGCGTGCTGTGCGACAGGCAGGCACCAAAGTACGCTCAGCAGCGCGTCCTCGCCGAGCTGAAGACCCATCCTTACAAATGCCGTTTCATCGACACAACAACAGCCTCGCCGTGGCGTGAATGCTACCATCCCGACCATCCGATGACCCGAAGTGACAGTCGGCACTGGAAAATGGAGCTGCTGAGAGTTATTTGCGAAGATATGAAACTTGTAACCGGCAGCGAGACAGGGCACGATGCGGCTGTGCCCTATGTTCACTACTTTGAGGGTATGTTAAGTCTCGGCCCATATAGAGTCCCCGATGCCGGTCGAAATATGAGAGAAATCTGGACCGAGGTCCCCGAACGAGTGGCCAAGTTTCAGGTGGGACATAAATATCGGCTGCCGCTCTGGGAGCTGGTTTATCACGACTGCGTCGTCGCACAGTGGTACTGGGGCGATTACAACAATAAGCTGCCTGCGCTATGGGACAAGCGGGACCTTTTTAATATCCTCTACGGCACGCCGCCGATGTTTATGTTCAACCGCCAGGTATTCAACCAAAACAAAGAACGCTTTGCCCAAAGCTATAAGGATGTATGTCCCGTCGCCCGCGCGGTCGGCTATGCTGAGATGACCGACCATCGCTTTCTTACATCGGACAGAAACGTTCAGAAGACGAGCTTTGCCAACGGCACTACCATCACGGTCAACTTCGGCGACGAACCATATCGTATGCCCAACGGCAAGACAGTCGTGCCTATGAGCTACCATGTTTCTGGGATGTAAGAAGGTACCCGATAAAACAAGGACCCCGATAAAACGCAGAATGGAAGCCCGGATGCTATCGGCAAATTTCACATAGAAATCACTCAATCTTATTAATCTTTCCTGTGAATAAAAAAACCTGAACCGACTCCCCCAATACAGAATTCCCTAAGCTGGACAACTTAGTTTTTCCGTAGTATTGCATAAAATCAGCTCGAATAGTACAAATTTTGATAGCTTGTGCTGCCGTTCACAAATCAGAGTACAGGTTCTGACTTCTGACATCTGACTTCTGACATCTGACTTCTGACTTCTGACTTCTGACATCTGATTTCCTCATTGAGAGGCGGATCTGCAACAAACGCGGGCAATATGCTCAATACAAATTATAGAATAATCTTTTTTCCTTGCTTGGCAGCCATAAAGCGGTTATAATTATTTGGACAAGCTAATTCAGAGCGCACGTTTTTTACTGAAAGCAGCTCGAGTAACCGCTTGAGATTTGCTGGACTTGCATAATGCTTCATTAGAAGCGCAAAACGGCGCTACGGTTTTTTTTGCAGGTAGGTCATGCAATCGCAAAATTAAGCTTTTACCGGGACATCGGCATTTCGCAGGTCAGGCTGGACGGAATATGGGAGCAATAATAGAAAGTGCAATTGAAAGAAATAATATGATGAAAGTAAAGAACATAAAAAAACAGGGTAAAAAAGCGGCCGGCAATTTGGGATTAGCCAGACGATTTTATCTGATTTTAATTTCCGTGGTTGTGGTTGGTGTTATAGGTGCGTTTGGACTTCTGCGCCAAAAAGTAACCGGCTCTAATAGTCCGAATCCCGGAACGGGGCTGTTTACAGTAAAACGAGGTGACTTGACTATCAGCGTTACCGAAAGCGGTGACATCAAGGCAGTTAAATCAGTAGATATCAAGTCCAAAGTGGAAGGTCGGAATAATATAGTCAACATTGTGCCTGAAGGTACCATGATAACGCCGGAAGATGTAAATAATGGCAAGGTGCTGGTGGAGCTGGATTCTTCGAAGTTGAAGGAGCAGATGGCACAAAAGGAAATTGATTTTGCCAACGCCGAGGCAAGCTTTGCCGATGCAAATGAGTCGTATCTTATCCAGGTAAAACAAAATGAAAGTGACGTTACCGCCGCACGGTTGAAGGTGAAATTTGCCCTGATGGACTTTCAGAAGTGTCTGGGAGAAGACATTGCACAGAAAGTGATTGAGCAGATGAAGAGTGACCCGAATTCAAATTTTGATATAACATCACTCATTAACGACCCCAACGACCCCAACAGCGTGGGCGGAGCGGCCTCTCAGAAATTAGATACATTAGAAGATGCTATTCTCCTTGCCCGCGGAAACCTGGAAAAAGCATCTGATTTTTTAGAGGGAACTCAAAAGCTTTTTGATGCAAATTACGCATCAGAGCTCGACCTGAAAGGTGCTAAGCTTGATGTGGACAGATATACGGTGCAAGGGAAAGCTGCTTCGAAAGAGCTAAAATTGTATCGGCTTTATGATTTTCCCAAGGAAGCACAGCAGTTCCTGAGCAATTATAATGAGGCCAAACTGGAATTAGTGCGAACTGAAGCACGTGCCCGTGCACAGTTGGCCCAGGCCAGGGCAAAGCTTGCCAGCGCGAAAGCCACCTACGAAATGCAGAAGAAACGACTGGAAAAACTGCACGAGCAGATTGAGGCCTGCGTGATTAAGGCCCCTGCAGCGGGCCAGGTAGTCTATTGGTCGAGCACGGAACAGTGGTCAAGGGTAAAAATTGAGCAGGGAGCAGAAGTGCCCGAAGGATATAAGATTATAACGATACCCGATGCGTCCGAAATGAAGGTCGAGGTCAAGATTCACGAAACATGGATTGATAAGATTGAGCCGAACCAGCCGGCCAAAATAACCATTGCGGCATTTCCGGATAAAGCCTTTACCGGCAAGGTGCTGAAAAAAGCACCGTTAGCCGACCCCGACCGCTGGCTGAATCCCGACCTTAAAGTCTATGTAACAGATGTGAGCATTGATGGAAAGAATGATTTTCTCAAGACCGGTATGACAGGCAAGGTTGAAGTGCTTATTGATGAATTGCATGACGTTCTCTATGTGCCGATACAGTCGGTCGTAACGGTGGACGAAAAAGAGATGTGCTATGTTATGGCAAGCAGCCATGCAGAGAAACGCGAGGTTGAAACGGGGCTGTTCAACGACAATTTTGTCGAGATAAAAAGCGGCTTGACCGAGGGCGAGAAAGTGTTACTTAATCCGCCGAGATGGACCGCATCAGAAACTGCGAAAAAATAAGCAAAAGGAATACGTTGATTTACCCCATTAGAAGTAGACGGCTTACCCCGTTAGAAGTCGACGACTTACTTCTAACGGGGCTTACTTCTAACGGGGTGAACATTAATATAATCATAGGCGTTAGTTATTATGCAATGGTTTGGTATTAAAAGAACGGTCAAGTTAGGCATCAAGAGTCTTTGGATGCATCGGCTGCGGTCCATGCTGACAATGCTCGGTATAATTTTTGGCGTTTGCTCTGTAATCGCTATGCTGGCGATAGGTGAAGGGGCCAGCCAGGAGACTCAGGCGGTGATAGCGCAACTTGGCAGCACAAACTTGATTGTTGAGACCGTTGAGCCGCCAAAGGAGCGTGCCGACACCGGCGATACAGATAGAATGCGCAGCTACGGCTTGACCTATAAGGACGCCGAATCAATTCGAAACACCATACACGATGTTGAGGTCGTTGTACCCATTCGCGAAATAGACCAGGAAGCACGATATCTTAATCACAAGGTGGGGGTAAAAATCTTAGGTACTATTCCCTGGTACACGGAGATTTCACCTGTTCACGTGGTTCATGGGCGGTTTTTAAGCAGTATCGACCTGCATCAGCAACAGAGTGTATGCGTGGTCGATGAGCAGCTCGTTAGCGGTCTGTTCGGATTTGAGGACCCGGTCGGCAAAGATGTTCAGATACAGGGCAATTGTTACCAGGTTGTAGGCGTGACCGGGGCGCCGCCTGTCGGGAGTAAGCGGGATAATTTTGGCAATGCTACGCCTGCGGCAACAGGTTCCCAAATTAAGGCTGCCGGTAACGTTTATTTGCCTTTGTCAACCGCCAAGTCCCGATTCAGCGAGATAGAGGCCAGCTTTAGCGGGGGCAAACAAAGTTTGGAAAGAGTACAGCTACAAAAAATTACGGTGAAGGTTCAATCAACCGAACAAGTGCTGCCGATGCGTGATATTTTGGATACTTTGCTGGGGCGTCTTCATAAAGATAAGAAGGACTACCGTATAGTTGTTCCACTGGAGCTGTTGCGCCAGGCTAAACGTACCCAGCGTATTTTCAGCATCGTGCTCGGTTCAATCGCGGCAATTTCACTTCTGGTCGGCGGTATAGGAATTATGAACATTATGCTTGCCACCGTCAGTGAGAGAACGCGTGAGATTGGCATCCGCCGTGCACTCGGTGCCAAGAAGCGAGATATTATCGTCCAATTCCTCTCTGAAACTTTAATCTTAACATTATCAGGAGGCATCCTGGGTATTGCCTTGGGTTCTCTTCTGCCATTGCTGGTAACTCATTTTGGTCATATGCCTACGATTATTACGGGCAGCTCTCTGCTGTTAGCCTTTGGAATCAGCGGGTCGGTAGGTATAGTCTTTGGTTTGTATCCGGCCTATCGGGCGGCCAATATGGACCCGATTGAATCGTTACGGCATGAATAGGCCTTTGTTTTGCCTAAAGTGAAGGGGCTCCGCCTTGCGGGAACCCAAAAATGACTAAAGTGCAGTTTTCGTTTAAGGTTGTCGATGCTCGTCTCGATGCTCGCCCTGGAAACTCGAAGCTCGGGCTTCCAGCCTCCATTTTCGATACCAGATTCGACAACGACAAACCAGCTTCGTTCACTTTAGCTCATTTTGATTTTGTTTCCAATTTCGGATTTAACCATTTACCAGAAAGTAACTGCTCAGAGTGCTGCTTATTGCGTGCACTTCTGCCCTATTGCCGGCGCCGAGCGGATTTGGTATGATAATACCTCACGGCGCAAATACGACTTCGGCATTTTTGCCGGATACAACAGGAAAGGCAGGCAAGAGACCTTGTCTAAAATGAGTCAAAGAACCAAAAAGGCAGGTATGCTAAGCCGGCGAAAGTTTCTCAAAACCTCGGCGGTTACCGCAGCAGGTATGGCCTGGTTGGGGCCGACAATTGTGCCGGCCTCTGTCTTTGGCGCCGACGCTCCGAGCAATCGAATCACGGTCGGAATGATTGGAATGGGTCGGCAGGCCTATTATTCAAATCTAAAATCATTCCTGAATTCACCTGACACGCAGGTAGTAGCAGTCTGTGATGTAGATGCCTGGAGACTCGACAACGCCCAAAAGGCCGTCGAGAAGCACTACGCCCAGGAGAAGGTTTCCGGCACCTTCAAAGGTTGTTCGATTTACAAGGACTTCCGCGAGCTTCTGGCCCGGATGGACATCGATGCAGTGATGATTTCTTCGCCGGACCACTGGCACGTGCCGATGGCTGTCGCTGCCGCCAGGGCCGGAAAGGACATCTGCTGCGAGAAGCCCCTGACCCTGAGTATCGCCGAAGGCCGAGCACTCAGTAACACAGTACAGAGGTACAATCGTGTGTTCCGCACCGACAGTGAGTTCCGTTCGCACGCGTGTTTTCAGCGGGCATGCGAGCTGGTGCTAAACGGGCGAATCGGCAGGCTGCACACAATCCGCACCGGCGTGCCTGCCGGCGACGAGGCCTGCGGGCCGCAACAAAAAATGCCCGTCCCGGATGAGCTGGACTATGAGCTATGGCAGGGACCGGCACCGTCGGCACCTTACACCGAGAACCGTGTGCATCCTCGACAAAGCTACGAGCGCCCAGGCTGGATGCGCGTCCTCGACTACTGCGAAGGAATGGTTACTAACTGGGGTGCGCATCTCAATGACATCGCCCAATGGGGCAACGGTACTGAGCGCACCGGGCCGGTGGAGGTCGAAGGTAGTGGCCTTTATCCTTCCGATGGCCTGTGGAACGTGCTGCTGAGCTTTGAAATCAGGTACAGGTACGCTAACGGTGTCCGCCTGTTCTACAATATAAGTCGGCCTTTCGTGCGGTTCGAAGGTACTGGCGGATGGGTTGAAGCCGATTATGACAGCCTCGGTCTAACAGCTCATCCGGAATCAATCCTGAAATCGCCGCTCGGCACGAACGAGGGTTCCCGCCCTGCGGGGTCCCAAATTCATCTGCCTCTAAAAAGCGAAAAGAGGGACTTCATAGATGCCGTGAAAACACGCGGGCAAACGCTGGCCGATGCCGAGGTCGGACACCGAACCACCTCTCTTTGTCAGTTAGGACACATTGCCATCCAGGTTGAACGAAAATTAAAATGGGACCCGGACGCCGAACGGTTCATCGATGACGACACCGCCAACCGTCTCCTCAGCCGACCGATGCGCAGCCCCTGGCGTCTATAGAAGTGAGTGGTGAGTAGAATAAGTGAACTAAAGTTTGGAGTGCCTAAAGTGCAGTTTTCGTTTAAGGTTGTCGATGCTCGTATCGATGCTCGTCCTGGAAACTCGAAGCTCGTTTTTTCAAGTTTCCGGCTTCGAGTTTCGAGTTTCGATACCAGCTTCGACACCGACAAACAAGCTTCTACAACTGAGCAACTTTTCCTGATAACCAATTAGCTAAAGGATTAAGACATGAAAAACAGAAAAACTAAAAATTCAGACATAATAACCCGCCGGCAATTTTTGAAAAATTCGGCCGTTGCTGCAACAAGTACAGTCCTGTTAGGACCAACAATCGTGCCGTCCTCAGTATTCGGCGCCGAAGCACCGAGCAATCGCATCACGGTCGGCTGTATCGGCGTCGGACGTATGGGGCTTGGCGACTTGAGGGAAATTCTGGGATTCAAACAGGCCCAGGTCATCGCTGTATGCGATGTCGATTCCAAAAGGGTAAAATTTGCTCAGCAGCTTGTAGAAAAGCATTATAGCGCTCAGGGTGGAAATAATAACTACAAAGGTTGTGCGACGTACAAAGACTTCAGGGACCTGATTGCACGAGATGATATCGATGCGGTCTCGATTGCCACGCCCGACCACTGGCATGCACTGCCCGCGATTGCCGCCGCCAAGGCCGGCAAGGATATCTTTCTGCAAAAACCGCTTACTCTGACTATCGAAGCCGGACGCGTGCTGAGCGATACCGTTCGCCGTTATGGCCGTATCTTTCAGGTCGGAAGTCAGCAGCGCTCCGACTCACGATTCCGAACCGCCTGTGAGCTGGTTCGCAACGGCCGGGTCGGCAAACTGCACACCGTCAAGGTCGGCTTCGACACAGACCCATCCACAACCCCACAGCCACCAATGCCCGTCCCCGATTGGCTCGATTACGATATGTGGTTAGGCCCTGCACCCTGGGCCGCCTATACCGAACAGCGGGTTCATCCTCAAAAGGGTTACGACCGACCGGGCTGGCTGCGAATCCAGGACTACGGCGCCGGTATGATTACAGGCTGGGGCAGCCACCACAACGATATCGCCCAGTGGGGGATGGGAACAGAATACACCGGCCCGGTTGAGATTGTAGGCCAGGCCGATTATCCCAAGGACGGACTCTGGAATGCGCACGGTAACTTCCGCATCGAGTACACTTACGCCAACGGTGTCAAGGTCATTTGTGCCGACAACAAAAAGAACAAACAGGGGATTCTCTTCGAAGGAACGCAAGGCTGGGTGTACGTCAAACGCGGACAAATCGATGCCGAGCCAAAGTCATTATTGACCTCGACTATTGGCCCGAACGAAACTAATCTCTACAAAAGCAATAACCACAAAGCAAATTTCCTTGAGTGCATCAAATCGCGCGCCGAAACTGCGGCTCCCGTCGAAGTCGGCCACCGCTCATGCAGCATCTGTCTATTAGGTGATATTGCTATGCAGCTTGGCCGAAAATTAAAATGGGACCCCCAACAGGAAAGATTCACCAACGACGAGCAGGCCAATCGAATGCTCTCCAGGCCGATGCGCAGCCCCTGGCACCTATAGAATTTATTATCGGTTATTGCTAATGAAAAGCACGTGCCTAAAGTGCAAAGTGCCTAAATTAAGGATATCAGGAGAACAGGAAATCAGGATGCTTGTCGTGCTGTGCCCGCCACAGCAGGCAGGTTATCTGCAGAACAGGGTATCAGGAAAAACAATTGCTGCTTTGCAAAAGCTACGTAGCGAGAGCCTGATATCCTGATAACCTGATACCCACTACCTGATAACCTGATGGCCTGATAGCCTGAATAATTAGCTCTCTTTGAATTTGACCTTTCTCCGTAGTATTACTACGAAGGATGAATTTCGTATTTCGATATTCTGATTTAACATTTTGTTTGTTTCGTATTTCGACCCGCCATCGGCGGGTATTGATAGGAACCCAGCGTTGCTGGGTCGAATTTCGGATTTAACCATTTATCAGTTACCATTTACCAGAAAAGAGGGTACTATGAATCACTTGACAAAATGCTTTGGTGTTTTATTGATAGTTACCGGTGCCTGTTCTCCGACTCCGGTAGAATTTGGTGCTAACGCACAAACAGGCCCACAAAAGGTAACTGCAACCCTCGAAAAGAGTCATATCGCAGTAACCGTCGGCGGAGAACCATTCACCTGCTACAAGTTTGACGCGTCTGCGAAGTATCCATATTTCTGGCCGGTAAATGGGCCGGCATCGGGTACCTCCGTCACTACCGAAACATCTGAGCCGTATCCACACCATCATTCGCTGTTCTTCGGCTGCGACCGCGTCAACGGCGCCAACTACTGGCAGGAAGAAAATGAACGCGGCCAGATTGTCTCACAGGGTCCAAAACTCATCAAGGCATCAGGCAGACGAGTTGCTTTTACCGACACATGTCTCTGGCAGCAGCCGAACACTGAACCGGTCATCCGCGACCTGCGGCGCGTAACTATTACCGCGCCGAACAAAGACCTTCGTTTCATCGACTTCGAGATTAGCCTCAAAGCCCTGGCGGATATCCGCATTCTCAAGACGAACCACTCTTTGTTCTCGGCCCGCGTTGTACCGGAGCTGAGTGTCAGCTCCGGCGGCACGCTTATCAATGCCGAGGGCAACACCGGCGAGAAAGGCACATTCGGCGTTGCCTCGCCCTGGTGCGACTACTCCGCCGCACGCAGCGGTGTCACCGAAGGCATCGCAATTCTGCAGCACCCCGATAATCGCTGGTTCCCGAGCAAATGGTTTACTCGCGATTACGGCTTCTTCTCACCGACACCGATGTACTGGCTAAAAGACGACCACTTTGACCTGCCTAAGGGTCGGACGCTCACTTTGCGCTATCGTGTCGTCGTCCATACCGGCGATGCTACAACCGCGGGAATACAGAAGATATTCGGGCGATATAAACAGTCCAGCAGACGTTCCCAGGCACAAAAATTTCATCAGGAGATTCTGCGACACACCATTCTGTCAAGACTGCATCGATAGACTGTTGTTTTATTGTCACTCGGGATTTGATATTCCTTATTGTCATTCCTGCGAAAGCAGGGTATGTGTTTAGCCAGAGAAAAACCATCCCCAAAGCCTTCCCTGGCTGCGGCTTGGCCTTCGCCGAGACGAGCGGCTTTGAGGCTGCCACCCAATAAAATTATTAAAGATTGTGTGGCAGCCTCAAGCGAGTCCTGAGCAGAGTCGAAGGACGAGCTTGGGGATGGCCATTTAAGCCAAACTTGGCTAAACACGTACAAAGCAGGAATCCAGTCTTCTTTTTTGTCATCCTTAGCACAGCGGAGGAGCTGGTCTATGACTTATTTTATTATTCGACATTCCTTTATCATTTAAAAAAGGGGCTTATACCGAATCAATCAATATAAGCCCCGAATTCATCCCGCCCGTCTTCTGCCGTAAGGTATTGCCGCAAGGCATCCTGTGGACTGCCAAAAGTCATCCTGTGGACTGCGGGCTATGTGTTTAGCCAGACTAAAGACATACCCGTTTATGCCGCAA
>JBAQFY010000289.1:0-4448 GCA_049287505.1 Sedimentisphaerales bacterium
TCCCAATACTCTGATGTGGCCTGTGCGTCTTTGTATTTATCGAGCACGTACTGGAGTCTGTCCAACCCCAAGATAATCAGATGGTTCAGGCATTCTTCCCGGAGACTTCTAATCCAACGCTCAGCAACGGCATTGGCGTTGGGAGCTTCGTACGGAGTTCGAACGGGCTCAAGGCCTGTTTTCTTCAGCAGGATGTCAAAACCTTCTGAATAACACCGGTCGTTGTCATGAAGGAAGAACCGAGGCTCAATGCCGTATTCATCGCATTCCCACAGCACGTGACGGGCTTGCTGTTTGAGCCATTCGGCATTAGGTGAAAATGTGGCGTGGACAAACAGGATTCGACGGGTGCGCAGATGCAGGACGAAGAACACGAACGCCCTCTGAAGGCCTTTCAGAGTCCAGATTTCTTTGGTAAGGAGGTCGGCGCAAAGAAAAACGTCCGCATGTCTGGACAGGAACTCTCGCCAAGTCAAGCCTTGGTGATCTGGAGACGGAGGCAAGCCGTTTCTCCTCAGGACGTTCGCTACGGTGGTCTTAGAAATCTCAATGCCTAACTTCTTCAGTTCCCCTTGGATCTTCTTGTAACCCCAGACATTCTCTCTGGCAATTTTACATATCAGCTCCTCGACATTCCCAGGTGTTCTGGGCCTGCCAGGCTTTCTCTTCCTTCTTTGGGAGTAATCCCACTTTGCCTTGTCGAGTCTTCGCTGCCAGGCAAGGATTGTAGTGGGCTTGACGATGTTGACAACTGTTTCCATGAGCTTCCTACCCATTGCCAGGGCAGCATCCACAAGCGATCTTCGCTCATCGTCAGTAAATCGAATCCGACCTGGGAGTCTCGACTTAAGGATCTTGTTTTCCGAACGGAGATATTCGTTTTGTAGAGTCAACTCCCTGCACAGTAACCGAGCAATCGTGGCAATTACTGGTAAGCTAAGCTATTCGGCCGGTTGATTAGAAGGCGTTTCTATAGGCATCAATATCCTCCAAGCACAACTTGAATATCAAAGGCTCAGAGGATAACATAAACGATTGATTTGGCAAAGGTTAATTCTGCTTTCCGATCCGCGTATGAATAAATGTACCCTACGACCAAGATACGTCCACTGGATGTCCTCAGCGTTACTGACCGAGCCCAGCATCAAAAAAACATAAATTAAAAGTAATAATTTCCTGCATATAATTAGTCCTCCTGCAAAAAAGTTAAATTGACCGTGCTTTGGCCACACACCAAAGCAGCCGACAATGAGTTTCACTGTCGCCACATTTAATCTACATCTGCTTAAGGATATTTTGTTATGAATTGATACTACCTCCTTCCTTCAAAACCCAATATTAGCTGTAAAAAGCCTAATATTAGCAGTTGATTTGAAATGTGAAAATCTCAACGGCCGACCTCAGGGTCTCCGTTATTATTTATACATTATATGTTAATCCTTCCTCCAAAATAATTCAATTAAAAAAATACAGAAACCTTTCCACCGGGAGAAAAAAAACTACATATTAGCTCAAGTTTCATTTATAGCAATCGTCCGATGAAGCACACCTGCAACGCCAAAGGAATTGGCACAAATCAGTTCTCAGGAATCAGTTCCCACCACAGTCTGGGATAATCCTGGCCTTCGAGAATCCACCAGATATCTACGGTGCTGGTTCTTGCTCTGCCGGCCTATACAGACGAATATCATCGAAGTACATCGTACCTGAACCACCAGCCTGCGGGTTTTTCTTGTTGCCTAACCTAAGGGCGAGCGTATTGACATTGGCAAGGTTCACGCCCTGGTCTGCAAAAGCTTGCAAATCGATATTCCATGCTGTCCAGGTGCCTATCTGTGCTGCATTAGGATTATCATTCGTGACAATCGCATTGCCATTGAGGGCAACATACAACGTTTCAGCAGCGTTATCTGCAATGCCTCTGAACCAAATTGATAATGTACTAACACCATTTTCAGTCCAGTCACGCGGATAAGTCAGCGTCTTCTCCGCCTCTGAATACCTGAGGATGCTGTTGTCGTAGAATAAAGGCATCGATTGGCTGCCTCCGTGAACGATAGTTTCCTCACAATAAGAACCCGTGGTTTCGTCGCCTACCATAGAGCCGGTTCCGTTACCGGGACAGGCCGGTTCATTACCATGCGCTGCATAGCCAAGCCCATCTTTCCACGACCACCATATTTCGTTGTTGCCAATATCGTAGTCCTCAAAATCATCCACGATAAGGAAATTGGCAGTCGTAAAGCTCCAGAGGTTGCCTACCCAGGGACTGTCGGGATTGACATTATTGACCTCATCAACACGCCAATAGTAGGTAGTATCCCACTGGAGCTTTCCGGGGTCATAGCTCTCGGAACCAAGGTTCCGGCTGCCTTTGTATTCAGGTGAACTTGTATCGGCATTTTTCACAGCATCCTCATCGGTGCCGAAATAGACCTGATGCGAAGCGGCATAATCTCCCGGCGACCAGCTAAGAATCTGTGTCTGCTTTACATCCACAGCGCCGTTAGAGGGCTTTGAGCGGCTTGCCCTGACAGGCAGCGATAGAGCTGCCTGCGGAATGAGCTGCTTAGGCGTGCGGGGACTCGACCAGCGTAATTCAGCAACGGCAACACCCTCGTTATCATAATACTCCATTACAACGCTGTACGTCTGCCCCGCAGCGAGGTTAATATTACCGCTGTTTTCAGTGTTTGTGTGGACAGTCCAGTTATCAACAAGCTGCTGGCCATCCACCCACAAACGCACGCCGTCATCGCTATTGGTGTAGAAGGTGTAGGTCTCGGTAAATGCAGCCTCCACTTCGCCGGTCCATCTGACTGAGAAGTTATCCTGGCCGACGGCCTCATCCGGCGCGCCGCTCCAGTTAAAGTTGATTTGAGGGTCTATCCGAGTCAGCGCACGATTCATTAAGTTCCTGCCCTTGAAGTAGTCAGCCCGCAAACCTCCGCCGGGACCTGCGGTCGTAAAGCTCCATACATCACCTCTGTAGGTGGTGACGCCATCGAACTCATCGACCCGCCAATAGTAAGTTTTGCCCAATTCGAGCGGGTCGGGCGTGTAGGTTGCGGCACCCTTAGGAAGACCACCGGTGGCATTGTTTACATCGTCAAAATTATCGCCGAAATACACGGTGTGCAATTTCGCGCCGTAACCAGCCGTCCAGGTGAGAGTTACACTCGGGTCTATAAACCTGGCCCCAAGAACGGGTGCGGGTTTATAGGCTTTTTTGGGAGGCACTAAAAAGCTCCAGACATCACCCTTCCACGGACTATTCGGGTTTAGCTTATTGACCTCGTCAATCCGCCAGTAATACATTGTGCCTGGAACCAAACCACCCGGAAAAGCAAATCCGGGAAAGCCTGCAACCAAAAACGTCGCTGTCTGGTTGCCCTGGAATGTGCCTTCTGCGCCATCGTTCACATCGTCGAAGCTATCACCGAAATAGACATCATGCGAGACGGCAAAAGGTCCCGGCAGCCAGCCAAGGTTCACCCATGTATCCGGATGGAGAGCCCCATCAGCCGGGATGGGTCCCCAGGCATACGGCCATGGCTCGGCTTGCATAACAGACTGAATCTCCTCCTGCGACATCGGCCGGTCGTAGATACGGACGTCGTCAATTGCGCCTGGGAAGAGCCGGTCAGGAGCCCTCTCATGGTCAAGGATGCCCAAGACCACCCCAAATGCGTCACCAGGATTGAACTTACTGCTGTCGGCGGCTGAGCCTATCTCTTCTCCATTTATATACAGCTTTATCGTATCCACCGACTTGACCATCGCCGCGTGATACCACGCGCCGTCGCCGTATGTAGTAGTGGTGTAGATATTGGTGCCTCCCCCCGTACCCAGGGGATACCGGTGCAAATAGCGCAGGGTGCCATCTCCACCGAGCTCAAGCAGAATACCATGCTGTACTCCGGGTGCATAGGCTGAAAAGATGTCTCTCTGGCCCGAGCCGTCCTTGACTCGAAACCACAGAGTAATCGTGTACACCGGCACCTGATAGGACCCGTCCATCAAAACGTATTCAGGAGCTGCCGTAGTTCCGTCAAACAGCAGAATGCCTCCGCGGACAGCCTCTTTGCCCCAGGTCGGCTCGCCGAAAAATGTCGCATCGACGCCATTTCCACTGAGGTCCTTGGCGACTGTGCCGGAACCATCATCGAATGTCCACCAGCCGACAAGGCCCGGGTCAATATTCCCGTCTGTGCTCGTTTCAACCAAACACAACACCAAAATAAAATAAATTAGACAGAGCAATTTTTTAGACATAATAGTCCTCCTTCACCCCGTCCCTCTGTCCACTTTGAGGGGCTGGGTTCACCTCGTCCCGTCTTTGCCGCAAGGCATCCGCCGCAAGGCGTCCCTTTCGGGACTGCGGACGACGGGCAGGGTTCAAAAAATAAATATAGGTTGTTAATTGAAATGTAAAATATCTTATCCGC
>JBAQFY010000290.1:0-2157 GCA_049287505.1 Sedimentisphaerales bacterium
AAGGGCAAATCGCTTATGAGAGAAAATAATCCTGACTTTAACAGGTTGGTGATTTTCTTGACGACAAGACTGTTTGAGAAATATGACAGATCAATAACAAAAGAGCTTTCAGTGCAAAAGACCAAAATGATGTGTCAGGATTGATGAATACAATACGTCCCAGAATTTTTCAGCCCTTTTATGAGTTATTAGTTCACAATCTATTTAGAGGTCACATCCTCAATGGCGAGGAGTATAGTTTCAGTTTCTTTGCCTGATTGCAAAATGCGTCTGGCATTGAGCAGCATTCTTTTGTGTCCTATATCAGAGAAATCATGGACAATCTCAAAGTCCTTAAATTCAGTTTTTTTAGGTAGAATATCTTCGAGAAGTTGTCTCAATTTGACAATGTCCAACTGTCTGTTACCCAGTTCGTAGATAAGCTTCTTCTCAGTATTTTTAGGCTTTACCCTAAAGGTTTTATAAAAAGACCTATTGGCAAACATCACTCGAAGTTCCTTATCCAGCACAATAAGGGGTTCTCGAACAGTTTCAATAATGGTAACCGTTCACAGTTTTTAACGAATTAGCAACGGATATTTTTGCCCACTCCACTGGGCAACGACAGATTCATGGATAAAATCAAAGACATTTCGCTCTTGTTTTTTGCAGGTGGCCAAAGTCGTCCAGATACGTTCGCACCATCGCATGCCGGCATCTCCCCGAGTACCTTGTGTAATCCGACGATCGATGACCACCGGTCGAATCTGTCGCTCAGTCCCATTGTTGGTCGGCTCAACTTCCGGCTCGGTCAAAAAACGAAAATAACTTTCCGAAGCCTTGCCCCTGAACCGTCTGGCCAGTTTTTTGGCCAACGCATGATTCGGCGGTCGTCGCATCCGGCTCAGAAAACCGGCCTTGATTTTATCCATCGAACGAATAAAACCTTTGGCAGTCAATTCGTCGCGGCGATGCAAAGTTCTAAACAACTTTCTGAGCCATCCGAGAAGATTATGCCCCCAGCGAGACAGTTTCGTAATTTTGTGCTCAGCAAGAAAGCGAATCTCCCGAATCAGATGAGCCATGCAGTATTGTACCGGAACATCAAACAGCCGGGCGTATTTGCGATATGCACCCCAATAGTCCGCACAGATAATGCCGGGAAAGTTCTTGCCCAGCGTTTTTTCAAGCACATTGCTGCCGCGGGATTCATCGATCTTAAACAAACTGTAACCGGATGTATCGAAACACCACGTCCAGTGCAGCTTTCCGTCATCATGATGGCCGGTTTCATCGACACCAACCTGCGATTCGTACGGCAGACGCTTTGCCAGTTGCTCATAGGCGGGCTGCAAAGACTGCGATACCTTTTGCACGGCTTTGCAAAGCATGCCACGCGATATATCCAACTTCATCAGCTCTTTGAGAAACTTCTGGATAGTCGTATAGGACATATGACAGCCGCCCTTCATAAACGCAGTCGCGACGGTGAAACCGGCACCAAGCAAACCGCCTTTTCGAATCTCATCAGGCATAGGAGCAATGCGTATCTGCCCTGTAGCGGGATCGAGGTATTTTCTGGCGCGATGTTCGATTACCCTGTACATTTTATCCGGCAGCTCTATCTGCTGAATTATAAACCATTCATCCAAAGGTTTAAGACCTTCGGCATCTTTATCCTTAAACTCATATTCGATAACTTCATCAACCTGCTCGGGCTCAAAAGGCTGACGCGAAAACTTTCTGTGTCCGCGCTGGCCGCCTCGTTTACGTTTTTTGCCCAGTCTTCGAATAACCTTGAGCGGCTTAACAATGTCGCTCGAAGGCGGCTTGGAAGAATTACCGGAATTCTTTTGAAGCCGTGCGATTTTTTCTTCGAGCAGTTTTATATACTCTCGGAGTTTTTTGTTCTCCTCAATCAGTTGTTTGATAATAGCGTCTTTGTCTTCCATACACCATTTTTAACATGGTGTCGGAAAAAGCGCAAGTTGCCTATTTTAACATTTCGAAAGTTTTTCAAAAATTCCTGTGAACTGTTACAAAGTTTCTTATTGAAATCCGGGCAGAAATATTGTAGAAAATTAGTCAATCTTTATAGGCGATATTAGCTTGTTCTTTGAAATCATAGCGATATAATTGTAATTTAACGGAAATATTGAGAAGTTGAACGGATTCCAC
>JBAQFY010000291.1:0-13203 GCA_049287505.1 Sedimentisphaerales bacterium
AACTCAAAACGACAGCAGGCACTGCCAGATATATACATAACCTAATGCGTCGATGTCTTCCCAGATTTTTTTAATTAGCTCTTTGTCTCCCGAAATCTCAGGCAGCTCTTTTAGTTTCTCTTCCCAGGGTATGCAAACACCGGGTTTCACCGGTGGTGTTGCCCGGCCCGCCATGCCCGTCACTTTTTTGCGCGACTCCACTGATGCAGGCAAATCGCACGGCTGCGTATCGGTCGGTGTCTTGTAGGTGCCGGACGCATAGACACCATGCTCGCGGCACACCTGATTCATTACCTTCATGTTCTCAATATCGGTGTCATTCTGCATAATGGCGCCGGCGTCCATGATATAACCCCCATCCCTGGCCACTTCTTTAATGACTCGCATGCAGAACTCCCGCACTTCCTCAGGCGCGCCCCAGCTCAATATCATGTTCGGGATGCCGCCGCTGATGGCGAACTTATCGTGCAGGCTGCGATGGACCTCGAAGATATCGTCCTTATCGCAGTGGAACACAATGCTGCGGTCGGGCAGTTCGCGGAAGGTCTTGAAGTGATGCTTCCATCTGCCCTCGGCATAAAAGAGCGTCTGGTGGCCATTCTTCCAGAACTCCTCTATACAGGGCTTGAGCGTGGGCCAGTAGTGTGACTCGAATTGTTTCGGATTGAAGAAAGGCACACATCCGCGATGCATCCAGTAGCCGATGGGCACCTGTTTGTTCGCATCGGCAGTAGTCAGACCCACGTTGACGAGGTGTGGCATTAGCGCCTCGCAGGCCGCGAGAACTTTCTTGGGCTGTGTATGCATATCACTGACCAGCCCAAGGTAGCCTCGCATTTTGTCGGCGATAATGTCGAACGGTGCTTTGAAGATACCTGCAATAGCCGACCCTGTACCGCATTCGGACCGCAGCCTCGCGATTTGCGGGCCGAAGGCGTAGAAGTATTGCAGCATAGCCATACCGCTCTTGACCAGTGCCAGGTTGTTGCGGTTTGTAGAGGCCTCACCAATCCTGCTGATTTCGGTGGAGACGCGAGGCAGCCAGGTGTTGTAGAGAAAGCCGGTCGGGTCATCAATCAGCTCATCGTATTCATCCGCCTTCATGAATGCCTCTTCTTCCGGAGGCTCGATGTAGTTGAAGCCGACCGTGTGGGGGATGCCTATGCCTGGGATACCATAGTAACGCAATCCGGCAGCCTGAGCCAGACCCGTCCAGACATAGACCATATTTGGAACAACGGCATCCCAGTCGAAATCCTTCGCACACTTCACGGCAGCCTCGAAGGCTATGTTGTAATCATGCGCCACTTCCTGGCAGGTGTAGCCGGCGTACTTGGCTGTGAACTCGGCAACGAAAGGCCGAATCGGAATCATATCAGGCTTCTCGTTCCGCATTGCCGTAATGTAGCGCTTCATTCTTTCGTTGTATAATTGTTCCATATCTTTAGCCATCTTATTCTGCTCCTTTTATTCATCAAGCCCAAGTATTTGAACTTGTCCGCTGACCTTCTGCAGCCGGCATTTGATTGCACCTTTGCTTTCAAGACCGTCTGCTTTCAAAGCAATATCATCGGAAGTTGGAAGAAGCGCCGATAACTCGCCATCTGATATTTTGGCCTTCAACAAATAACCTCCCTCTATTCGCTCCAGACTTGACTCATCGGGCACCCGGTCTTTAAGACGATGCGGACGATAAAGAGTTACGAACTCAATGCGTTGCTTCTTATCCGGCGTTTTCGCTGTCAGATGCCACTCACGCAGCTTGATACTCGGGATAGGATTGGGGTCATACTGGTCGGTCTGGCTGAAAGTCAAATCCGATGGCTCCAGAAAATCAATATCACAAACCACGTCTTCGCTTCGTACCCGGATGTCGTGCTGGTTCTCCACTTCAATCTTATTGATAGCGTGCAGCCAGTATTCGTATGTCGCCGGTTCCCCGGCCTCCAAACGGTCATAAACAATAACCAATTCCGGCTTGACAAAAATAATTGCCCTTGTGAAACGCTCCAGAGGAGGTTCGTATGCTTGCCCTGCCTCGCCGACAACGATGTCCATCGAAGGCGTGGTTTTGAAGGCGACGATTTCGCCCCGGGCGTTAGCGTTGCGCTTACGCTGGTCGTGCCCGTTGACAGTAATATTATTAACCGAGCGAGTGCTCCACATCCAGTCTCGATGGTGCGGCCCGCCGTAGTTGTAATAGTGGCCGGTACGAATCAGCAGTCGCTGCCCATACGCCCATAGCACAAACGAATTGTTGGCCTCATTGCCGTGCGACTGCGTTCCCATCGGGCTTGACTTGAAAATGACCTGCACATCTTCTCCCGCGTCATTCAACGTTGTATTCAGATAGGCCTGTCCGGTGCCGCTGAAGAGCCTGGAGGCGGCCAGCTCATCGGGCGGTTTGGAATCCACTTTCGGCAGGGCGCCGCGGATAAAACCAATGTATCCCGATTCCACGGCGGGACCGCCCATTTGCTCAGCATACCACTGCCAATGCCCGTTGCCGGCTTGCGCTGCAAGCTGGCTTATCAGCGGCACGAGGCTTGAGGCTCTTCTGCGATTGGCCCCATCGCCAAATCCACCGCTAACCTTTCCGGGCGGCATCAAATACATCGCATAATAACCAGCTCTGGAAAAGTATGGCTTGTCATAGGCGTTGATGCCCATCGCCTCACGCATCACGTCAGCCCACCAGGTAAAACGACCGATGTAGCTGGACCAGTAGCTGACGCCCTCATGCCAGCCCCCGTCGTCATCGCACCAGACCGGATACACATTGAAAAAGACATTGGTGGCAAACCAGACCCAGTCCTCGGCTCCCTCGACCTCACCCAAAAAGGCGATGCCAATCTCACCAAGAAAGTGCCAGGCCCGGTTGGCGTGGCTGCCATAAGGCCGCCACAGGTGCCGCGGACAAAGATGCTCATACATCTCTTCGCCGCGAACCTTCATCACCTCTCGGCAGATTTTCTTTTCCTGCTCGCTCAGCAGGTCATTGACAAACGTGTATGTGCGTGAAAAGTAATAATTGTACGGCATACCCGCCTCGTCGTTGTAGCGGTAGCCGGTGCTGCCTTTCGGGTCCCACTTGGTACACTCCAGCAGAATACGTTTGGCCTCAAGGCCGTATTTTTCCTGCCCGCCGAGCAGCCGTGTAAAGGCCAGAGTTGCCGCGCCGTTTAGTGCCCGGATTGTATATGTCCGATTACCCCACCAAATCTCCCGCCAGGCCTCGCTGCCGCTTTCCATACCTTTTGGATACTTCGGCGGCTCCTCGGTCGAAGGGGGTCTGGCCAAAAGTCTCTCACATTCGCTCACGAGTTTGCTATATTCTTGCTTCATTTTGCCCCGTGCCAGCTCCCGCAGTCGCCCAAGGTTCTCCGGACGCATAAAAAGCCGAGGATGGCTTTTCGGTATCCGCCCAATCAAATCCTTGCGAGCCGGCAGCGGCTTAGCTGCCGCATCACGAGCAATACTGAACGTTCTTGGCTGGCTCCAGTTCGTATAAAGGCCGTTCTTATCTTTGCCGCGATAGCGCCATGTGTAAGTCCCAGGCTCAAAGGTCCTTGGCGGACAGTGCACATTGAACTCGATATTCTTCACGCGATATTCGACTTTGTTAAATTGTGTATCACGGGCGCACTCGACTTCCCACGTCAGGTCCGTTTGTGGACGCCAGCTAAAGTTTGGTGGATTAACTTGAGAAGTCGCATCGGCGGCAGGGCGATAGCCCCATTCACCGGGTTCGGCAGGCCGTTCATCCAGCTTAATTTCCTGTCCTGCTGCAAGTCCTGGCACAACCAAAAACAAAAACACAACAGAAGCGAAAAGCAACCTATACAGGACTCTTTCGATGTGAGACATTTTATCGGCCATAATTATTACTCCGAAAGTGAGCCAATCAGCTCTTTGATATTTGCAATTTCTTTACGAACGCAATATTTTTTTATACCTTCGATTACTTTTGCTGCACAGCCCGGCTCGATAAAGTTCGCCGTCCCGATACCGACCGCCGATGCCCCCGCGATAATAAATTCTATTGCATCCGAAGCATTTCTGATTCCCCCTAAACCCAGAATCGGTATCCCTTTATCTTTTGCAACCTCATTATAGACCTTATTAACCAGATAAACCGCTATCGGCTTTATTGCCGGCCCCGACAATCCACCTGTTCGATTGTCCAAAACCGGCCTGCGAGTCTCAATATCGATTACCATCGCCGTGAAGGTATTGACCAGGCTGAGTGCATCGGCTCCTGCATCAACAGCCGCCCGGGCGATTACGCTGATATCCGTAACGGCAGGGGACAGCTTGACCATCAGAACCTTCTCGCCGACAGCTTTTTTCATCGCCGAAGTAATTTCCGTTACCTGCTCAGGGTCGGTGCCGAAACTTATCCCGCCTTTTGTAACGTTGGGACAGCTAATATTCAATTCAAACCCGGCTATCGTTTTTTCGGAGGACAGCCGTTGCGCCACAGCCACGTATTCATCAATGGTTTGGCCGGCTACATTTACGAATATAGCAGCGCTCATCTTTTCGAGAACTGGCAGTTTTTCTTCGATGAATTTGTCTAATCCGATATTAGCCAATCCAATCGCATTAAGCATCCCCGAATCGGTCTCGACAATTCTGGGTGTCGGGTTGCCTTTTCTCGGTTTGAGAGTAATACTTTTCGTGACAAATCCGCCGAGGCAATTGACATCCATAAAATCAGCCAGCTCATCGGCATACCCGCACGTCCCCGAAGCCGTAAAAACAGGATTCACCAGCCGAATCCCCGCAAAATCAACCGTTATATCAACTATCTCAATCATTCAGTTCATCATTCTCCTGAAAGCAGTAATCAAGCCACTACTTCGCCCAATTTTCATCACTTGCGTTGAATTATCGAATCTTCTTTATCTGTTCAACATCAATAATCTTTTGGCTATCCTGTTCTTTCACATATGGAATAAACTCATGCTCCAGCCCAAACTTGGCATAAAGTTCACTCACAAGCTCATATGCAGCACTTTCAGTACTCGTGTTTCTCCACGCCCATGTGTGACTCACACTCAAATTACGCTCAGATGCCCACTCAATCTTTCGGTCTAAATTGAACTGCCAACCAAATGACCCGGGCTTTGATCTGGAAAGACCGTACTTTTTCTCTTTTGATATATTTTTAATCTTAAGTTCCATCAAAATGTTGCAGTCAGGAGCTTCAGCCAAATCGAATATTTTGTTAACAAACAGACTAAAGAGGTATACAGATTCAACAAGTGCAATCGTGTTAATCCTTAGGAACTCGTCCGTCTTATAATTTCCCCAACATAGAAAACCTTCATCACCATCCACCACAAAGATAATTGTGCCATCTCTCCATACTTCTAGGGCCTTGTACGACTTTAACGATGTACGCCGCAATTTCCCATTTATTATCTTCGAAGAATTTTCTGAACTCAGATCAAATCCTGCATATCTAAGTTCAGGTGGATTTTCAATCAATTTCACTATATTAGAGTCTCTCCTCTTAAAAATTAAGCTCATATCAATGTGTTCCAGAGGAAATGCCACTAAACAATATGTTGTTGAATTCGCCAAACCAATCTCATCGATAGATTTTTTCAAACGAACATCTATTTCTGAAGTGACTATTTCGGTCACCACTTTCTCGGTTTTCGTAAATGTGACCGCTTTTGGAGTAGTCTCCGCTGGCGCTATTTGCATCGGTGCGAATCCACTTCTGCTTCTCACTGTTTCAAGCACCTCTGCCAACTTCTCATCGAATCTCAATCCATCTTTAAATACATGTTGCAACTCTTGGACGGTCATATGAATAACTCTATCTCGTTTCCTCTGGAAGAATCCAACAACATTTCCCAATACTTTATCATTCTCCTCCAGTATCTTTGTAACAAGAAAAGGGTTTTTTCCAACTTCTGTTTCTGGAATGCGAATATATACAATGCCTTTCTGGGATTCTGTTTGGAAAGGAATCCATTTAATTTCTGTGTTTATTTTAGGATAGATCCAACTTCCTATTACGTCTTCATATTGCATGATATTTATCAGACTTTCATCAAAGGGACGAATTCGGTCAATTGTTTCATGAGGATGTTCCTCTGTAATAGATGTTCCAACACCTATGAGAATTATTCCTCCACTAAGATTTGCCAAAGCAGATACATCCTTAGCGAGTTCGAGTTTCTCCTTCTCCAAATCAAGTTGATACAGGTCGCCTTTGAACTCAAGAACTTCGCTTTCTATTGTCCCGATTAGATTGTTAAAATCTCTAGACTCCAAGACATCCAAACATTGTTGGATGTTCATAGTTTTAGGTTTTATTGGTTTTGATTCCATTCTTTCTTTTTAGCTTTTCTATAGCAAACTTGACTACTTCGTTATGGTCGAATGCCATATTTTTGGGAATTTTTTCAATATCGAACCACTGTGCCTGGGTCGCATCGTCGCCAGCCTTTATTTTGGTTTGTTCTTCTGTCGCAATACCCATAAATACAATTGTAATCATTCTGCCTCTTGGGTCACGGCCCACCGTGCCGAAGGTACGCATCTGCTCTAATCGCACCCCTGTCAGTCCCGTCTCTTCCTCCAATTCTCTGTCTTTCGTCGACGCGAAGTTCAAACGAGCGATGTTCCTTTTTCAAAGGTTGTCCGTTGTATTTTGAGGCTATTTCGAGTCTTCGCAATCCTATTTTTACATACTCCTCTTGTATCTCTACACCAATTGATTTTCTCCTGAGCTGCTTTGCAACGTATGAGGTTGTAAATGTCCCGGAAAATGGGTCAAAGACAATGTCACCTTTATTACTGCTAGCCCTAATAATTCTTTCTAACAGCGCGACTGGTTTTTGAGTGGGATGTTTTTCATATTCATCCATACGATATCTCACCCTTGATATTTCCCATACATTACCGGGAACTTTTTTTGAATTATAAATAGTCGGCACAGGCTTTCGATAATCGACTAATTTTCTTATAGCTCCTGTTTTCGCTTTTA
Source organism: Sedimentisphaerales bacterium (assembly GCA_049287505.1). Lineage (GTDB taxonomy): Bacteria > Planctomycetota > Phycisphaerae > Sedimentisphaerales > Anaerobacaceae > NIOZ-UU13. The sequence continues at coordinate 7,007 of JBAQFY010000291.1, forward strand.
CAAGAATGTCTTCAGAATTGAATGTGTAGTTATTTTTATCCTTAACACAAAAGAGGATAGGTTCGTACCGAGAACCGTAATATTTTTTCGCTTGGACACCTGAGCTGTCATAATACCATATAATCCGAGAAAGTACATTTATACGCTTGCGCAAGTAAATGTCGAAGTATGGCATATTTTGGGTTGATGTCATAACATAAAAGCTTCCGTTATATTTGAGTTTTTCGATGCATAAATCAAGCCATTCGTAACTCCATCCAAGATAATCATCTTCTGATTTCCATTTATCTTTCTTGCCATTAAAGTCCTTCCCAATATTATAGGGAGGGTCAGCAAATATTAGGTCAATAGAGTTGTCAAGTATCTCGTTAGAAAGCGCTTCAATTGCGTCACCCCATATTATTATATGGCCATCCTTCTCAAAAGTTTTCATTGTTCCAAACCTTCCAAAATAAAAAACAATTGAGCAATAGATTTTAAGTTTTATTTAACGTATTGATAGCGAACCTGACTACTTCGTTATGGTCGAATGCCATATCTTTCGGCAGGTTTTCTATGTCGAACCATTGTGCCTGGGCGGCATCGTCGCCGGCCTTTATTTTGGTCTGCTCCTCTGATGCAATACCCATAAATACTATTGTAATCATTCTGCCCCTTGGGTCGCGACCGATTTTGCCGAAGGTACGCATTTGCTCTAACTGTACTCCTGTTAGACCCGTTTCTTCCTCCAATTCTCTGACGACAGCATCCTCTAATTCCTCATCCATTCCCACAAATCCACCCGGCAGTGCCCACTTACCTTTAAAAGGCTCACTTCCGCGATTGATAAGCAACACCTTAACTCTGTCACCGGAAAAAGTAAAGACCGCCGCATCAACAGTAACCATCGGCCTGGGCCAATCATAAACATATTTCCCTTTTTTAGCCATAGGGCACATCCTGCATTGCGTACTGTGTAATTTATTCGAACTAACCGATTCTCTGTGTCATTCCCGCGAAGTATGTGTTTAGCCTTAGTTGTTTTTTTGGTGGCACGGCCATCTTGGCCGTGTTTTCACGGGCTGCTCGCCGTGCTACGCTCGTCGCAGCAGGGAAGCCCGTGCCACGTCAGGAAACTGCTCATTCAATTGTCTGGCTAAACACATTCCCGCAAAAGCGGGAATCCACACTTTTGCCACATTTCTGGATTCCTGTTTCCACAGGAATGACAATCTCTACTATGCTCTTGTCAAAACAATACTTACGTTATATTTTGGCTCAAAATCTTTCAGTTTGAGTAGTTTGGAATCATATTATGGTTTGTGTCGGGATATGTCTAACGAAAAATGGCAGTAACTACTTTATCCAGAGGCCCCCGCTCTTGCTTTCGCAAGAAAGCGCGGGGGTAAGGGAGGGTTAACTGCCTTCTTTTCAATAATCCTTAAACCTTCTCATCCACTCCGGCCAGTCGGACGGCTGAACACCGCCGGCTGTGGTCCATGAGTTGTTTATGTCAAAACTTCTATGCCACTTAAAAGTCCACAACTGCTTAAGACCAATCTTTCGGACGGAGAAATCCAGAAAGACACCGTTTAAGTACTCGCCGTGTCGATTGAGGCAAAAACGCTTCATTTGTAAAGCGCTTACCAAATACGTTGATATATCACCATCATATTCAGGAGGCGTGTCGAAATCGTACGGCTTGCTCTCAACAAATGCGCAATCCAAAAACAGCGGTATATTACCTGCACCGTCAACATAAGCATTCCGCCAGTTATCTTTGGTTGCCTCCCGCCCATGTATAAACTCTACCTCCGGCAGCGGATTACAAAGCCAGTTATTCATTCCATAGCTGCCGCTCTGGTCACCTGTCTGCCGCATAGGTCCCCAGGCTGCGAACGGGTCCCTGGCTCCTTCTTCTCTGAGTTTTGTAGCCGTCGGGCAAAAACGCATTTTTGCCTCGTTACTATAGTAAGGCCGCAGCGGCCCTACCCAGGCATACTGCTCCCATCCGCCCCTGTTAAAATCACCGCTCCAGAAATACCCGTCGTTTTGACCGGCGTACATCTCAAAGGCAACAGCCCACTGATGAAGATTGGACTGACACGCAACCGCCTTCGCCTGTTTTTTGACCCGCTGCAATGCGGGCATCAATATCGCCATCAACAGCGCAATGATGGCAATCACCACCAAAAGCTCTATTAACGTAAACCCCGTTAGTCCTAAGGACTCCTTTCGGAGAAAATAACGTCTTACTTCTAACGGGGTAAAGCCTTTTCCTTTGCGCATACAGGCTCTCTTTCTCTCTTGAAGAAGGTTCTTCCAAGCCAAGAATTTTCCGCCTGAAATTGTGAGTCCGGCATATTTTCTTGCGTAACATAATTATATCACACTCAGTGGCTGTAATGCAAGTTATGGGCGGCAGATTTCTCGGACATACTTCTGGTATAGATAGCTACGGAACACAATGGCATCTACGATAAAAAGGATTTTTCCCGGACCTTGTCACTCGATGAAAACATGTTATACTTTATATATGGGGTTGGCTTCTAAAATGCTTAGAAGAAGCGCAAGGTAATTTCCGGTTAAAACTTCCAAAAGCAAAATCAACTGGAGGGGGAAAGATGCGGGGGCTGATAAAGATATTCTATGAAGTCGCGTTATGCCTTGGAATACTTGTTATAATGTATTTTTGGTTGTGCTTTGTTATCATTAACGTTTGGTCGGACATAACAAAAGGGTAAGAATGATATAAGAGTTAAAATTTTTACCGTCGCAAACTTCCAATAGCATACAAACTTCCTCAGCTATTCTCACCATCACTACACCCAAGCTCCCGTTAGAAGTCTGTACCGAATATAGCACCTTACTTATAACGGGGCAAGCCGAGCGAATCATTTAGAATCTTGTATTTATCAAACATCAACGGAAATATCGGACCTCAAAACAATCGTCACTTTATTCGTCTTCCTGTGTATTTTTCATTTTGCATTCACACTAAACCACATTATATTTTATTAGGGAAAGCCTTGTATTTTATTAGGCAAAGACTTGTATTTTATTAGGCAAAGCCTTGATTTTTGTCAGAAATAATTTTATATCGAACATGGCAAACCCCTGTGCTAATAGAATCTGACAAAACTCCATCTTACTGGGAATTTTCCCGGTGGGGGAAAACCGAAAGGGGGGTGCAAAATGAAAAAGCCAATCGACAAGGAAACAGTCAAATCCAAGCCGTCGGCATACGATGGACTCGACTCTCACAAATGGGATACCAAAATGGAAGTACAACGCCTTCTTTCAGGAAAGCCTGACCTCGAAATAATAAAGGAAGCTCCAGAAACCACCGATTAGCATGCTCGGAGTAGTCAGTCAGGAGTTAATGGGCTTTATGGGGACTAATATTTTGAGTGAGCGGAGAGATTCTTAAAAAGCCCCTGCTGCACTTTGGAGGAAAGCGAAGAAAATCAGGGGCTTATCAATAACTTAACTTTCGCAGTTTTTGAATTTTGTTAAATTGGGCAATTTTGAGCTTACGAGCCATTTCGCGACAATATAATTATTTTTGTAATGTTCGAACAATTTACCGAACGTGCATAAAATACCAAATTATTTGTAAGTCTTTATTTTGCAAAGGATTCTTCCAATAAAAAGTGCGAAACTAAACAATAAGAAACATATCTATAGCTATTCTTGCCGACCCAATCAAAGCCGTTATGCCGTCCAAAGAACGCTCTACGAACGTAAAACCTCTTTTCAATAATCCTTAAACCTTCTCATCCACTCCGGCCAAACCGGAGGAACAGAATTCGTATTAAAGTTTTGATGCCACTTCAATCGCCATAACTCCTTGAGTCCGACCTTTCTAACAGAGCCGTCCAGAAAAACAGCGTTTACAAACCCATCGTGACGATTGAAGCAGAAACGCCGTATCGAATCTCTGCATCCACAGGGAAAATCCGTTTTCTGGCAGTCGTATTCCGGAGGTCTGTCAATATCTTTCACCCAGCTACACCACCACCAGCTATCAAGGAAAACAGGTATATTACCTGCACCTTTGAGATTGCTGGTATTCCAGAAAGATTCTTTAAGCGATTCTGCGCCCCGTCCACACCCAATGATAACCATGCCCCCCACTTGAGGCATAGAGAGCCAGTTGTTCATACCATAGCTGCCATAGTAAGCCGGTGTTTGATTGCCCTCGATATTAAATGTAAGCCTTCCCCAGGCCAGGAACGTTCCACCTGTTGTTGCACCGGGACCGGATGTTGGCCTAAATCCCATAACGTTCGTGCTGTCCTGGGCCACCGGGCTGGCAATCTTTGTGGCCATCGGACAACAGTATATACCTTCATTGTCGGTGCTGTAATCATGTATCATATACATCCAGGGTTCAGGAGTGGCCAGGCTATGGAATTTCTGTCTGGGGCAAAGGCCGTCGTTGCCGGCCGTGTACACCGCAAAGATAGTCCCCCATTGCTTCAGGTTGGATTGACAAATAACCGCCTTTGCCTGTTTCTTGACACGCTGTAGTGTCGGCAGCAATATCGCCACCAATAATACGATAATGGAAATCACCGTCAAAAGCTCTATTAAAGTAAACCCCACCCCGTGAGAAAAATTTCTTCTAACGGGGCCCGTTAGAAAACTCCGGTGTCGTTGCCGGACGTCTGTTTCCCCGTGTTTTTCGGGAAATCTTCCGCTTTTCTGGTCAGGAATCTTATTTTCTAACGGGGTAAGGCTATTTCGTTTGCTCATGACGTTTGCCTTTCTCTTGTTTGAAAGAGATATAATAAGTTTCGCTGGTATGCTTATTTGCCATAATTATAACACAATTTATCAGCTATGCAAGCCGGCAAATGGAAAACTCCAAAGTTCCTATAAAGTAGTTGAGCCGTCGCCCAGAATCAAATCTGGTCCGGAAAGTCCTTGAATAACCGGGGCCTTAGAGACGAACTCTGAAAAATAAGTCCTGTAATATTCTCCAAGACAAGTTCGCCGTTTAAATGGCCTAAAATTTAAAAATGAACGAAAAGAAACTTTCTTTAGAATTTTGCAGCTTGACAAAAATAACTTATATTTATTATAGATTGATGTATCAGCAGCGAGGAGCTTAAACCCCGATAAATGGCTAAGTTTACATAATTGAGGGAGGTTTGTGCGCAGATGAAAACGATTAAAAACTTCAGGCTACACATTGAAACAGGTGATATTTACGCTATCGAGCAGCGCCCGGATGCCACGTTAGTCGGTAGCTGCGGACCGCTGGCAGAGTACGGCTTGCAGGATTTGGACAGCTATGATTACAGCGATGAGCAGAACGACTGGATACAAAAAAACAGTGACCGGTTAATTTTGTGGTTCCCCGGCGAAAAGTGCAGGAAATATAGCGAGCCGGTTTTCAATCACTAAAAAATAAAAAAGCCCCTGCAGTGCGGAGGGAGAGGAAAAAGCGAGACATCACGCAGGGGCTTGTAGGCTGAAAAATTATTCTGATTACATTGTTTCCTTGCAGCTAACGGTTCTCCTTCCTTCTCAAAGAAACTCTTTACAAACCGACAATTTCCACCACACACGATTAGTCTTACTTGTACGTTTATCTGACATAATTATAACACACTCAGTCAAAGTAATGCAACACACTGGTGATAAATTCCCGGATTCTGGAACCAATCGGAACAAATCCAATTGCCTTAAACTAATCCGTTACCTACAATAGGCCATCAAAGATTTATATCTTGTAAACCGTCAAAAAAGATATACGAAATACGCGATATGCAATACGATATACGAGATTATGTCGGAAAGTCTCAAAAATATTCTGATAATAAAACCCAGCTCATTGGGTGATATCGTTCTTGCTCTGCCGGCCCTCACGGCCTTGCGCAAAAGTTTTCCCGATGCGAAAATTAGCTGGCTCATTCGCCCCGAGTTTGCTGCGCTTCTCGAAAACCATCCTCACCTTGACGAGATAATTTCTTTTGACCGCAGATTTCTCGGCAAGGCTTGGTTTCATCCCGGCGCACTTGTTTATCTTATGTCTCTTATTCGGCAGCTCCGTCGGGCCGAATTCGACGCCGTAATAGACTTCCAGGGACTTTTCAGGACCGCTTCTTTAGCCTGGCTTTCAGGCTGTAAAAAACGTTACGGAATGTCTAAAGCCAGGGAGCTCGCTCCCCTCTTTTACACGCACAAAATCACCCAGACACAGAGTTGTA
>JBAQFY010000292.1:0-4590 GCA_049287505.1 Sedimentisphaerales bacterium
AAGACTCAAGACCCAAGACACAAGACTCAAGACCCAAGACACAAGACTCAAGACCCAAGACACAAGACTCAAGACCCAAGACACAAGACTCAAGACCCAAGACACAAGACTCAAGACCCAAGACGGAAGACCGGAATTGCCGAAGGGGATTTTTCTCGGTGGATGGATTGGATATTTTAGTTATGAGCTCGGCAGATATATTGAAAAGCTCCCGGAGACTACAATAGATGACCTTCAAATGCCGCTGATTCGTCTTTGCTTCTACGACCGCCTTATTGCCTACGACCATTTCGAGGGAACTGTTTGGCTAATCGCCCTGGAATTGCCCGACGAGTCCACAAAACCACAGGATAAACTTATCGCCCTGGAGCGGTCGCTCACTGAATCCCAAAAAATTCACGTGCCGTACCCTGGGCCTGCCGACCTTGATAATATAGATTTTTCACAAATTTGCTGCAATATGAATAAAGATTATTACCTGCAGACGGTCCAGAAAATAAAACGCTATATCTATGACGGCGAGGTCTATCAGATTAACTTCTCACAGCGATTTGAGTGTGAATACGATGCCAGGCCGATAGAGCTCTATCACTGGCAAAATCACTACAACCCAAGCGGCTATGCCGCGTACATCGACGGCGGAAATTTTCATATCGTCAGCGCATCGCCTGAGATGTTTATAACAATTGATGACGGCCTCATCCAAACCAAGCCGATAAAAGGTACACGACGGCGTATCAACGAGACGGCTTGGAAAAACTCGCACGCGAAACAAACCAACGCAGAAAATTTCAATGAGCTGCTCCATAGTGAAAAAGAACGTGCCGAGCTGAATATGATAATCGACCTGGAGCGTAACGACGTGGCCAAAATCTGCAAACCGGGGACAAGGAAAGTAATTCAGCCCAGGACGATTGAAAGCTATCCGACGGTTTTTCATGCTGTGGCGACCGTAGCCGGGCAGCTCCGGGAGCGAATTACATTCTGCGACATTTTAAGGGCAATGTTCCCAGGCGGCTCTATCACCGGCGCCCCGAAAATCCGCTCGATGGACATTATCGACGAAACCGAACCGACGGCCAGAGGCGTTTATACCGGCAGCATCGGCTTTATCGGCATAGACGGCTGTACGTGCTTGAATATTGCCATACGAACGATTATTATCAAAAACCGGAAGGCCTTTGCTCAGACCGGCGGTGGAATAGTCGCAGATTCCGACCCGCAAGCAGAATGGGACGAAACTATCACAAAAGCAAGGGCACTTTTGGCAGGAATAAAAGCAACACAAAAAAACAAACAGCGAATAGTGGATATAAAAAAGATAAATACGAAATCCGAAATTCGAAGCACGAAACAAATACAAATGACCAAAATCCAAAATTCGGAACCCTAAGTTTTGAACATTTGAATTTCGAATCCCTCGGCTTCGCTCGGGACAGGCTTTGAGATTGTTTCGGATTTCGAGATTCGATATTCGGATTTATACAAAGATGCCGGAAAAAGTTTTTCTAAACACCAAGCTGGTTGACATCGACAAGGCCCGCATATCCGCTACCGACAGCGGTTTTTTGTATGGAGCAGGGCTTTTTGAAACGATGCGAAGCTACAACGGCAAGGTCTTCGCGCTGAAAGACCACCTGGACAGATTGTTTTTTAGCTCTCGTGCCCTATCGATAAGTCATACATACGACAGAAAATATCTCACTGACGCTATTTATAAAGTACTGCGAGCGAACAAATTAACCGATGCCCGTTTGCGATTGACACTTACCAACGGGCCAATGTCCCAAGAGGATGAGCAGCGCGCACCGACACTTCTTATCACTGCCACAAAGCTCCAGTCTTACCCGGCTGAATATTATAAAAAAGGCGTTCTGGTAGTACTTTGCCCATTCAGGCAAAACGCCGGCGAGCCAACGTGCGGACACAAAACGACAAGCTATTTCCCGCGTATGATTGCGCTAAATCGTGCACATCAAAAAAGGGCCGCCGAAGCGTTATGGTTCACGACGAATAATCGCTTAGCCGAAGGCTGCATAACCAATGTGTTTCTAGTCAAAGATTCCGTTCTTTATACACCGCCGATTGAGACGCCTGTCCTTGCGGGTGTTGCGAGAAAAACCGTTTGCCAAATCGCCTTAGCAAACTCCATCAAATTAGTTGAAAAAGACCTCTACATAGACGACGTGCTGGCTGCCGATGAGATTTTCCTGACAAATGTAATTATGCAGATTATGCCGGTAACCGCTGTAGAAAAGCACACCGTAGGCGATGGCAAGGTCGGGGCAATGACTAAAAGATTGCAAAAGAAGTTCGATGAGTTTATCAAAAATGAGTGTAGAATGTCCACCGTAAGGTGTCCTGTGGAGAACAAGGAATAACGAATATCGAGATTCGAAAAGAGATTGCTTCGCTTCGCTCGCAATGGCACCGAGCGCAAACTCATATCATTGCGAGGAGCCCTTCGACTACGCTCAGGATAAACTCCGCGACAAAGTAATCTAATAACTGTACAAGTAAAAGGTGTGAACAAAGCAAATGAAGATAAAAGATATTGCAGAGCGAATCGAAGAAATAGTCCCGCTTAACTTAGCACAGGACTGGGATAACGTCGGACTGCTTATCGGCAACCCGAAGAAAAATGTAAAAAATATTCTGCTGACTATTGATGTAACGAATGATGTTGTCGCTGAGGCCAAAAAACTAAAAACAGACCTGATTGTAAGCTATCATCCGGTAATCTGGGACGGCTTGAAAAAAATTACCGCAGAAGGTTCGAGCGGAACTGTACTTGAATTGATTCGCCGTGGCATTGCGGTTTTTTCGGTACATACCGCACTGGATGCCGCCACAGGCGGAGTCAACGACGGCCTTGCTGAGATAATCGGTATCGAAGATGGAAAGCCGATTGGTGATTACGTTGTTAATCCCGCGAGCGACAATGCACAGCATGGCTTGCGCCATTACAAACTCGTTGTCTTTGTTCCTGTTGAATCGTTGGCTGAAGTGTCAAATGCGGTTTTCGCCGCCGGCGCAGGGGCAATAGGCAATTACAGCCACTGCGGCTTCGGCGCTGAGGGAACAGGAACTTTTTTGCCTTTGGAAGACGCAAAACCGGCTATCGGTAAAAAAGGGGAACTGGAGAAGGTCCCGGAGATAAGATTCGAGACGATTGTGCCCGCTGAAAAACTCGATAAAGTAGTAGCGGCAATGAAAAAGGCACATCCCTACGAGACGCCGGCCTTTGACATCATTAAACTTTACAACAGCCAAAACAAATTCGGCCTTGGCAGAATCGGCAAATTAGCCCAGCCGTTACGAATGAAACAAATTATCAACAGAATAAAGAAACACACCGGTGCCAAGGCTGTCGGCTTGGTTGGAAACGAAAAACGGCTGGTAAAAACGGCGGCGGTTTGCGCCGGCTCGTGCGGCAAGCTCATCAATCTGGTCATCGCTGCAAAGGCCGACCTCTATCTTACCGGCGAACTGAAGCACCACCAGGCATTAGCCGCACAGGAGGCAGATCTAACCTGCATCTGCCTGAGCCATACGGTCTCGGAACGGTTCATATTGAAAAAATTCACTAAACAGTTGCAAAAACAGCTAAATTCAGTGATAATAAGGGTAAGCAAAAAAGATGCAGAACCATTTAAGTGGAAAAACATATGACAGAACAACAGAAGAAAGTAGATCAGGGAATCAGGATATCAGGTCAACAGGATATCAGGAAACAGAAATCAGAGGACGGAAGACAGAATTCCGAATATCGAACGTCGAATGTTGAATGTCGAACGCTGGAAGAAGAACAAACTGAGCTGTTGCGGCAGAACCACGATATTGAGACGACGGTCGAGACGGTCTTGGAAGCGGTTCTGTTCGCCAGCGACGAATCGCTCACGGAAAGCCGGCTGGCTAACATTGTTGAGACAACGGTAAAGCATGTCCGTCAATGTATCGAAAACCTGAACGGCAAATACAGGGCAAACAATAGTGCTTTTAGAATAGAGCAGATTGCCGGCGGTTATCAGATGCTCACCCTCAGTCCATATAACTATTGGCTGAAAAAATTACTTCGGGTCCGCAGTGAGGACAAACTAAGCCCTGCCGCCCTGGAGACGCTTGCCATAATTGCATACAAGCAGCCGGTTATGCGGGCCGACATCGAGGCTATCAGAGGTGTTGCCGCCGGTGAGTTAATTCGAACTCTTTGCTATAAAGGCCTGGTTAAGATTGTAGGCCGAGCTGAGGTCTTAGGCAGGCCGATGCTCTACGGCACGACAAAAAAATTCCTGGAAATCTTCGGCCTGAACACACTCAAAGACCTGCCGAAAATCGAAGAGCTCAAAAAACCGGATTAACGAAAACACTTTTGCATGCCAACTGCGGTGATACGTCAGGTGGCCAGCTTACCACTCGCCCACAGCCAATCATGATAAATTATCAGTTGATGCAAGACGCATCTTATACCAATTGTAATTAAAAGCTGCGCTTTATATAAAGAGCAGCGAGCCATCCCCAAGCTGCGCTTGAGGCTGCCACCCTTTTGTGCTAAACACAAGGAGCGCAGTAATTAAATGCAATTGGTAT